>JAKSJE010000030.1 GCA_024398405.1 Bacteroidaceae bacterium | reverse complement strand
AATCTGCTCGAAACAAATCTCAAAATCGTCAGAAATGAATTTATAGAACCCACCTTACCACAAAAACCGTCCACAGGCATTCGCTGACCTGTGGACGGCTGACATCGCAGAGAGAGATTAGCATCATGCTATGTCCCGGATTTACTGATGGTTAAATCACCGCTTTTTCATTCCTCATCTCTCCAGTGCATTGTCCAGTTCCTGAGTCATATCCTCCAGTGAGTTCCATCCGGTGATGTGCTTGATGAGTCGTCCGTCGCGGTCGTAGATGATGTAGTGAGGAATCGAGCCATCATATCCGGGAATGCTCATCTTGCCAATGTCGGACTTCTGGAAAATGAAATGGTCACCTGAATGGTTTTTCCTCAAATCAAGGTAGCCGTCGGTCGAGGAGCTGCTGTCGGTGATATAGACAAAGTCAACTCCACGCTTCTCGTATTCGTCTTTCACCTTCGACATTTCCTTTATGCCAGTCCTACAAGGACCGCACCAAGTTGCCCAGTAGTCCACGAATACGACATTCCCTTTGTGGCGATTGACTATCTGCCGGAGCCAAGTCGATTGCTCACCTGTTGGTATCCAGTCCGCATAATCCTGAGCAGCTTTAGCCAGTTCGTGGAGTGGCTGACGGAACTCTGGTGACAGGCTGTCGATGGTTTCGGCTGATACGGGACGGAATGCCTTGAGTCGTGCCACTATCTGACTCACTTTCTCGCGTTCCTGTAAATAACGCCCAAGCGGGAGATTGTCCAAGCCGTTCGCCCTGAGATATGCCAAGTGTTCCTCTCCGAAATAATATGCGCCCGTGAGGCTGCGGGGGAACGCGAGGGATTCGGCGTGAGGATCGACAAGCGTCTTCTGTGCCGCGAAATCCTCGACCTCTTCTTTGCTGCAGCCTATGACCCTTTTGAAAAAGTCGTATGAATTGACTCTCCTCAGATATGTGGTTTCCATCTCGAGGCGCAGATGCTCTTTCTCCTCTGGCTGTAGCGACGACGCCATCACCGCGTCAAGTCGTGCCAGGTGTTTCTCCCATACTCTTTCACGGTACTCCTCAAAACTCTGGTCGCGGTGCTCTTCCAGATAATCTTTTGGGATGACCGAGGCCTCAAATTGCAATTTCTGACAGAGTCTTCGGTATTCGGGAGTCAGCCGGATAAAGCCGCCGCGAATATGAACCGCCTCAGTGAACACGCGTTCCACATCGTCTTTGACTTCCTGATACCTCTCGTAGTCCATATCCACATCAATGGTATCACCAGGACAGAGCAGCAGGCCAAGAGAGCAATTACATATCTCCAACCCGAATGCCATAGGCCAGCACATGTCCCATTTCATGCTGAACACGCCGAGACTATCTTTTATGTCATAAGGAAATTGCTCTTCTTTGACGTTCGACGCGCCACCCCAGATACTGGCGACATACTTGATGCTGTCGGGTAGGTTATGAACTCTGCCTCGGATGACTGATGTCGCATACTTGCGTGGCCATTCGGGCAACGCACAGACATTCATTGCCGCCAAGACGGTGGCCAATATCGCGATAAGTCGTTTCATATAGATTTTTTTTGTGTTAATAAATGATTTCGGACGAGGATTATCGGATGGCTATTTCCTCGCCTTCCCCTTCTTGTTGAGTATGTGTTTCCTGACGAGTGCCTGGATGTCCTTAGGGTCGTTCTGACGCCTGCACTTATCGACGATGTAGTCAACGAGTTTCGCCGGCATGTCCGTCACCTTGCGCCACTTGTCATAGCGGTTCTTCCATGTTCCCTCGAAGTGGGTCTTGTCAGTCAGGCGCACAGTGCCCTTGCGGCCGCACTCGGTGTATTTGCCGTCGCTGAACGTGTAGGTGCCGTACTCGTGGGGAAGCACATAGATTTCCCTGCCGTCGGATGCGACCTCCGCGCAGGCATACTCGCCGTCGGCGCGATAGACCTTAACCTGGCCATAGTCAATGCCACATTCCATCTTCTTCTCACCTTCAAACTGCATGGACTCCATGACCCACACTCCGACGAGGTCCTTGTCGATAGGTTCTGACTTACGGCCCTGGGCCATGGTACTCGCCGCGATGCAGAACATCAACGTCAGCATCGCCGGTCTTGCGATAATTGTCGTCTTTCTCATAATCATAATGGTATTTACGGTTGTCGTATTCATCCGCGAATATCGTGATTATCCAAGATACTACCAAGAAAACGAGTTTGCATTTTGTTTGCATTTTATGGGGAGTGCTGAAAACGAGTTTGCATTTTGTTTGCAAAAGCGTCGCAACGCTCTCATAATGAGAGTATGAACTCATCCCACTCCTTTGCGCCGCCTTTCGTGTGGAACACCTTGGTGTAAAGTCGGCTCCGTATGCTGCTGATGGTGCTGTTGTCCTTGCTCAGTGTGCTGGCGATCTCAGAAGCCGGCACTCCCAACTTGATGAGCAAGCAGGTCTGCAGTTCGGTCCGCGACATAGGATATAGATTGAACAGGCGGCTCGTGAACCCGGCATAGGTTGCGTTGGTCCGACGCTCAATCTCGTCCCAGTCAGACTGTGTCAGCCGTGCGCCGGCACTTATCCGCTTGCGCAACGACATGTAGAAGTCGCTATGCAGGAACTCATCCTCGACACATCTCAGGGCCTCCCTCACCACCGCCGGACGCGCGTCGCTTTCCTCGCGTATCTGTCGCAGCTGCTGCTCGATGCGCTTCTTGTTCAGGTATATGTTTCTCGTGAAGTATGCGAGGAAAGCCATAGCCATGACCACACATAGGATGATGGCGGTCAGACCGTGGTTCCTTGACTTCAGCGTGCGTTCCCTCTCGGTGAAGACATACGTTCGGTCGCCATCGTCCCACGTGTCCTTGCACATGCCCAGCATGTCGGTGAAGTCGCCGGCATTCGCAAAGTCATCGCCCTCGGCCCTGTGCCATTCGGTAGTCCTGCAAGCGTCACGGATGACGAACGTGGAGTCATTCATGACGAAAAGACCATGAGCGATACCGTCCTCAAAGTAGAGCCACTCGCCGCCACCCTTGTCGATTAGTTTGTAGCGGCCGCTATAGGTCGGAGTAAATGCGAACTGCCCATGTTCCGATAACTTCTTGGCGACATAGTAGCAACTGTCAGTGAATATCCTTATCGGCACACCGACTTCATGCCGGCTGTAGCTGAAGTCATTGCCATCAGTTTTGCTGATGCGGTCCAGCACCCACGCGCCGCGGATGTCGAAGCCATGTTCCTCCTCGCCACCGTCACATGCAGCGGTAGCCAATGTCAGGGCAAGAAGCAATATGTAAGTAACGCGTGTCCTCATACGTCCCGCGAAGATAGTCATTTTCCCCGACATAAGACATACGCGACTGTCCTTTTAACGTTTTTTCCATAAAACCGCCCTCCGCCATCGCCCCACCAGTCCGCAAGGTGGAATTGGGAGCAAACCTGAATAAGGGGTGTTCTATTATTTCCCCGCAAAAATAAATAATTAACAAACTATGGGTGTTATTGCTATTTTGATGTTTTTGGCTTTTTCTTTGCATCTTGCTGTTCTTCATTCAGTCACGATGCCCGCATCGCTCCTTCATTTAGGACAACAATCTGCTAAAGAAAAATCTCAAAATCACCTAAAATGTAATTAATAGAACACCCCATAAGAAAAACAGCAGACGTTCCAAACGTGTTCCCGAAATCTCACACTTAGCGGTATTTTCATTTGCACAGGTCGAAAAATTCCACCGAATGGTGTGAGTTGCTCAGATGTTATTTGTACCTTTAACCTATGTTTCTGGTCACTCACGTTGGAAAAGAGTCAAATAAATTTGGATTTTCGCTTTCTTATTCGTACCTTTGCCGTGTCTTGTTGGACTATTGCTTGATTTCTAATCGCGGCACTAAGCCGGGCGAAAAAATCCGACATGACAAAATCCTGAGCAACATTCTGTCGAACAGGAACCAATAAATAAAGTCAAAGTGGGTTCTCCTGCACAGCACCCCGTCTGGAACAAACCTCAAAATCGCAAGAAATGAATTTATAGAACCCACTTCAAATCATAGTGTCGCTGAATTTAAGATGAACAAGAAGATAACAACATCGGTATTGTCAGCCATAATACTGCTGGCTTCGTGTGCTAATGCGTCGCAAGGAGAATATACTCCCCAATACGAAGAACAAGTCATTGAACTCCCTGGGGTGTCCAATGCCCGCCAACTGGGAGGATACATAATCGGTGACAAGAAGATCCGCATGGATTTGCTTTTGCGAAGCGGAAATCTCGCCAAGGCTTCAGATGAAGCCGTTGCTACATTGCACGATACTTACAAACTGGCTTTGGTTGCAGATTTCCGATCATCAATGGAGAGAGGCAAGGCTCCGGACAGGGATGTGGAGGGTGCGACAAATGTCTGGCTACCTGTGCTGGAAAAGATCATCAGCCGTGAGAGTGCCACCTCTGATATGGTTTCACTCCATTCAATCAAGGATAACCCGTCATACACAGTGTCGCTTCTCCATCGGCAGGATATTCAAGACGCCCTCAGCGCCACTTATGATGACATAGTGTTTGACGAGGATTGCCAGCAGAGTTACGCAGCCTTCCTGGACAGTCTGGTTGCTCTACCGAAAGACCGTGCCGCTCTTTGGCACTGCGCCCACGGGAAGGACAGATGCGGATGGGGCACGGCATTCATACTTGCGGCTCTTGGAGCGGACAGGTCACTGATAGTTGATGATTTCGCAATGAGCAATATCTCATATTCTCAGGATATAGAGGTGATTGCCGCTGCTGCCAGAGCAGAAGGTTCGGAAGATGAATTGATTGAGTATATTCACCTCCTCAGAGGGGTAAGCGTGACATTTTTTGAGAAGACTCTTGATGAGATAGATGCCCGTTACGGTTCTATCGAAAACTTCCTTGAGCAGGAACTTGATCTCACCGTTGATGAGAAACGGATTCTTCGGGACAAATTTCTCGAAGACGAATAAATGTAGGTTTTACTATTTGTAATTTGAGAAAAAATCGTAACTTCGCGGCAACTGAGTTCCGAACTACGGACACATAGGTCGAGATTGCACTCTTGCAGGTAGGGATAATGAGGTTCTGCCCTCCTCGTGGGTGAGAAACTGTTTTCCAGAATCAGACAGAACCTCCTGACACCAAAGCACTATGAGACAGAAAATAACACAGATAGGTCTGATATTGATGTTTTTGACATTGACACCTGCGGTGTGGGCACAGACTGACTATACGGTCTCGTCGCCTGACGAACGAGTGAAGGTGACAGTCACCGTAGGGCGTAAGAGTCAAGCGAGACCAAGCAGGTTCAAACTGAAGATTGTCAGTGACGACCACATACTGATTGAGAAAAAGAAGATCAACATGATTATCAAGTCAGCAGGTCACAGGTATCGGTTTCATAAGTCCACTGTCTCAGACGTCAGGAAGGAGAAGCATCCCGACTTCAGCTCCATGCATATTCTGACGGACATTGGTATCACCATGGAGATACGCGCGTATGACGACAGCGTCTGCTATCGTTATCATGTTGATGGATACGATGATGAGTATCAGGTGACAGCCGTAGCTCCACTCTTCCCTCATGACAGGCCTCAGGCCATCATAGGCACATATACCCAGAACCTCGTTCTGCCCTGGCATACACTTGACATCGACCATGAGAAGGAGAGAGAGATGAATCTGCCTTCCGACAACCAAATACGAGGCTTCTGGAATCACGGACTGAGTAGAGCGCCAGTGAGACTTCAGCCGACAAGGCCGATAGAGAACAGCAGAAGAATCCTGAACTGGGATGACGCACCCGTCACCGCCACTGCCGGAATCACCATAGCGGACTACTTCGGCAATACGTGGCACCAGACCGCCAAGCAGGACGGAGCGGTGGTTGACCTTACATACAAGTATCTTTACGGAGGACTTACTTTCACTCCATGCCAGTCGTTGACCTATATCTTTTGGGGTGATTCTTATTGGCCGTTCACCCATACGATGGGCAGTGTCCATTCTTGGAATATCGGACTGAGATTAGGTGCCAGCCTGCCTATCCAACTGGGCTACAACATCCTCAATATCACTCCCTATTGCGCCATGTCGAGGATGGACATAACCCAGCACAGTCATCGGCCTGCCTATCCCGCCTATAAAACCTGCCATACGATGATAGGGCCAGGTCTGAAGATTCAGCTGGCATACCCTGAGCAGTTAGTCATAGGAGCTGGATACGAGTTGCAGTATTTCCATTCCGACTCAGCACCGAGGTCAGTAGGCATCTGGTCGGTTTGCATAGGTTTCATGTTCTAAAAGCGTACCGCCAAAAAAGCCTCCCCCGTTGCATGGGGAAGGCTTTTATTGAGAGAATTGAAACTTCGCAGTTCCATCACCTGTTTTTGGTAAAAAAGCAATTTATGTTTTTGAATAACAATTTCCTATCTGATAACCTCTTTTGAGGCCGGTTGCTCAGTTCCCACGGAAGTCGATTTGGTTGTTTCCTTCAGACTGTCGGCCTTCGCTATGGATGATTCCGAATGCGTCTGGTCAATTATCTTAATCTGAGCGGAAATGTTCTCCTGACGGACATACGCCCCTTCCGCCCCTGAACGCTGACCCACGGAATCCTGACCGACAGTCATCTTCTCAGCCACGTTGCCGACGGTGAGCAGTAGCGCCACCACCGCCGCCGCCTTGAACAACGGAGTGATTTGCCTGACTATCAGCCTGAGGACACCGAGACCTGACGTTCTCGCACCGCTGAGGTCTTCTCTTCTGATGACATCAAGCATCCGTTGGTCGAAGTCGGTCCCCAGCGTGAAGCGGCTTTCATCCGCCTGCAGCCTGAATAGCGGTGCGTACTGACGGAGATGGTCAGGTATGTCATCCTGACTGAAGAAGGAACGCAGTATCTGTTCTTCCTCCGCACTGGTCTTGCATTCCCAGTATTTGCTGAGCAGTTGCTCTATGTATTTATAGTTCATCGTTTGCTATTTTATGATTCTCTCGCAGATTTCCTTGAGTTTCTGCCGGACACGGAAAAGAGTTATCTTGACATCTGACTCGCTGACTGACATGATTTCCGATATCTCCTTATAGCTTCTTCCCTCGCTGTCTCTCAGATGGAGTACGGTCCTCTGTTTCTCCGGAAGCCGTTCCATGAACTGTCTTATGCTGTCATAGCTTTCATCAAAAACAAGTCGTTCGTCGGCTTGCATGGAACCGTCAGTCCTGTCGTGTGTCAGTGGATCGTAGGAGATGTTGCCTCTTCCTTTTCTCCTGACGATGTCAATCGAGATGTTCCTGCACATTGTCATGGCGTACGCACTGATGTTGTCAGGGTCTCTTCCCTTGCTGTGCTCCTTCCATATCCTGAGCATCGTCTCCTGAACCACATCCTCCGCGTCTTCCCTGTTCAGGGTTATCCGCAGTGCCAGACGGAACAATTGATCCTTGAGCGGCAATATGTCGGTTCTGAAGTCGATTTCCTTCATGGTTCTCTATCTCTTTGACGTATGTTATAGCGGAAAGTTACAGCAACGACGAGATTTTTTTTGCCGTCTCGCTGATTTGTTCTTCCGTCCTGAGGATCTCTATGTCGATCACATGTGTGGCTTGTGAATAGAATTGCTCCCTTGCGGGTAGATTCGCCGATATGAAGTCACGCATCTGGCGGTCATCCATCCCGTGGAGGAGCGGACGATTCGATCCGTGCGATTTGGAGGAGATATGGATGTGCTCAATCAAGGTGTCAACTGAGGCTTTCAGGTAGATGGTGATGGCATGTCTGTTCATGTATTCCATATTGTCATGGAAACACGGAGTGCCGCCGCCGACGGCTATCACGGCAGACTCCATCCGGCATATATCCCTGAGAGCATCACGCTCGAGTTCCCGGAACCGGCCTTCGCCTTCGTCGGCGAAGATGTCAGGTATTCGCTTGCCCTGTTGGCATTCTATGACGAGGTCCAAGTCACGGAACTCATATCCTAATTGTCGGGCCAGCACCTTGCCGATAGTGGTCTTTCCGGCTCCCATGTACCCGACCAATATGATTCTACCCATCTCTTCTTTCTCAGAACTTGAACAAGTCGCTGGTGGTCAACAGCCCTTGATGCGACGCCGTGAACTCAGCCGCGAGCACAGCCCCGATGGCGAAGCCTCGGCGCGAATGGGCATCATGGGTGATGGTGATGCTGTCAGCTTCCGATTCATAGGTCACTGTGTGTATCCCCGGCACCTCACCCTCACGAATCGAGGTGATGGGCAGTTCGTTGGCGAGAACCGTCTTGCCAGGACCGTCGGCGAGAACCCACTTGTCTTTACGGTCCAGTTCGCCGATGATGCCTTCGGCCAAGGTGACGGCTGTACCACTCGGTGCATCAAGTTTATGGATATGATGGGTCTCCGACATGCTCACCTCATATTGTCCGAATCCGTTCATTATCCTGGCGAGGTAAGTGTTGAGGGCTGAGAAGATTGCGACGCCTACGCTGAAGTTCGACGTCCAGAACAGGGTCTTACCTCCCTCGGTACAGGCTCTCCTGACGTCGTCGCCGTGCTCACCCGACCAGCCAGTGCTTCCGCTCACCACTTTCACTCCCTGTTCCCATGCTTTCAGATAGTTGGAATAGGCAGCCTGCGGCGCCGTGAACTCTATGGCCACCTCGGCACTGCGGAAAGCGTCTGTGTCGAAATCCCGCTGATTGTCTATGTCAATGACAGATACTATCTCATGACCTCTGCCGATGGCGACCTGTTCTACCATTCGGCCCATCTTACCGTAGCCTATTAACGCAATTTTCATGTCAAATTCAGTTTATCCATGGCAAAGTTAATGAAAATAATCCGACTTTTGCTGTTTGATGATTCACTTTTCGCGTATTTTTCTTATTTTTGCGATGAATACGGACAAATGATGGTATGGAACAGATATTACAGTATGTATGGCAACACAAGATTTTTCCCATCAGACCACTGGCGACATCTGACGGAAGGAAATTGGAGATACTGAACCCGGGACTTCTGAACCATGATTCAGGGCCAGACTTCATCGGTGCGCGAATCAAGATTGACGATGTGACCTGGGTCGGCAATGTCGAGGTCCACATCAAGTCATCCGACTGGTTCCGTCACCACCATGACACAAACCCTGACTATGACAACATCATACTGCATGTGGCGATGACCATCGACCGTGACATCCTCTATCCTGACGGAAGGCCAGTCCCGCAGATGGAGTTGCCGATACCGGATCATGTGCTCGACAACTACCACGAGTTGCTCGCCGCTCATTCCGACCCTCGTTGCAAGTATGTAGTCCAACATATCCCTCAGCTCCTCGTCCACAACTTCATGTCGTCTCTTGTGGTTGAGCGCCTCGAACAGAGAAGCATGCAGATTGACGAACGCCTGCGCGAATGTGGCGGTGACTGGGAAAACGTATGCATGATTACCGTCATGAGGAATTTCGGATTCGGACTGAATGGTGATGCCTTCGAGCGTCTTGCCTACTCACTCCCCATGCAGGCACTCAGCAAGCACCGGGACGACCTGTTGCAGATTGAGGCCTTGTTCTTCGGGCAGGCCGGTTTGCTCTCCGATGACGCGATGCCTGACCAACATGCCGGCAATTCCTCTGCCGACAAGTATTACCAGACTCTGAGACGGGAGTATGCGTATCTACGTCATAAGTTCGGTCTTGAGCCGATGAGCGCTAACTACTGGCGTTTCCTACGCCTGCGGCCGCAGAATTTCCCTCATGTCAGGATAGCCCAGCTGGCGATGATGTACCATGAGCGGAAGGTCGGTATGTCCAGAATCATCGAAGCCAGTGACATCAACCATCTGTATGAGGTATTCGACACACACGTCAGCACGTACTGGATGACCCATTACTCGTTCGCCGCTCCGGCATCCCACGAGGTCGGGAAGTCACCGACAAAAGCGACCAA
This sequence comes from Bacteroidaceae bacterium, assembly GCA_024398405.1. Classification (GTDB taxonomy): domain Bacteria; phylum Bacteroidota; class Bacteroidia; order Bacteroidales; family Bacteroidaceae; genus Colivivens. The sequence goes on along the minus strand of JAKSJE010000030.1, from coordinate 12,694 downwards.
GGACCTGCTGATTATCAACAGCGTCATCCCGTTGCTGTTCGCTTACGGCAAGTATAAAAGCCTCGGGAATCTGTGTGAGAAGGCCATCGGACTTCTCGAAGAGCTCAGACCGGAGAACAACAGATACGTCAGGGAATGGAAGGCAGCCGGGATTGAGTGCTGCAATGCCGGTGACAGTCAGGCGCTGCTCCATCTCACCCGTACCTATTGCCAGCCGCACGAGTGTCTTCGATGCCGGTTCGGTCACGAGTTCATCAGGCAGACACCGGATTTCTTGCGCGAGATGAAACAGACGTGAGACAAACCTGCAAAAAACGGCTGATATCATAGCAAAAAAACGTTTTTTGGAGAAAAATACTTGGCAGTGTGGATTATTACTGCTAATTTTGCATTGTAAAAAGATTGATGATATGGTTAGAATTGCTGTTCAGACTAAAGGACGCTTAAACGAGCAGAGCATGGAACTGCTCAGTGACTCCGGAATAAAAATAGGTGATGACAAGAGGAAATTCCTGATGAAAGCCACGGACTTTCCTGTTGACGTGCTGTTCCTGAGGGATGATGACATACCGCAGACGGTGAGCATGGGCGCTGCTGACCTTGGCATAGTCGGTCTGAATGAGGTCGTTGAACGGGGGTTCGATGTGGAAATCCTTCAGCATTTAGGCTTCGGGGCCTGCCGCATCTCCTTGGCTATCCCGAAATCAGAGGAATACGACGGACTCAACTGGTTTCAAGGTAAACGAATCGCCACCTCTTATCCTGGCATACTGCGGAGATTCTTCGACGAGCATGGGATTAAGTCAGAGATACACACCATCACCGGCTCTGTGGAGATCTCGCCTGCCGCCGGACTGGCTGATGGGATATTCGACATCGTGTCCTCTGGCGGCACGTTGGTGTCCAACGGGCTGAAAGAAGTCGAGGTCGTTCTCGAATCGGACGCCGTCCTGATATCCACCAAGCCTATCGAGGAGATGGAAGCCGGTAAGCAGGCTACGATACGTCAGCTGATGTTCAGGTTCGACTCCGTACGGAAAGGCCGTGGGAAGAAGTACCTGATGATGAACCTGCCGGAGGAGTCTGTTGACGCAGCGATTGACATACTCCCTTCCATGAAGAGCCCGACTGTCATTCCTCTTGCGCAAAAGGGCTGGTGCTCACTGCAGACCGTGGTGGAGGACAAGGAACAGTGGACGGTCATCGAGGAGCTGAAGGCCATCGGGGCAGAGGACATACTGGTGATGACGTTGGACAAAGTCGTAATCTGAGATACTATGTCGATGAATACATATTTCGAACCTGGCAGAAACACCTGGAAGGTGCTTTGCGAGAGGGCTGTCACTGACGACATGCTGATAGACCAGAGGGTCGCCGCCATAATCGACAGGGTAAGAGCCGATGGCGACAGGTCTTTGCTCGAGCTGGCCGAGGAAATCGACAAGGTCACGCTCCCGGCGCTGGAAGTGACTGACGCGGAGAAAACTGAAGCCGAAGCACAGGTCGGAGACCAAATCAAAGCCGCCATAGCGATTGCGTTGGATAATATCAGGAAGTTCCATGAGGCACAGAGATTCACGACGGTTGACATAGAGACCTCAACCGGTGTCAGATGTGTCCAGAAAGCGGTTCCCCTGCGGAGGGTGGGACTCTACATACCGGGTGGAACTGCTCCGTTGTTCTCCACTGTCCTCATGCTGGCTGTGCCCGCAAAGGTGGCGGGATGCAAGGAGGTGATACTATGCACTCCTACCGACAGAAACGGGAAAGTCAATCCGGTGGTACTGTATGCGGCCTTGCGATGTGGAGTGACCAATATATATAAGGTAGGGGGAGCACAGGCCATTGCATCTATGGCATACGGCACTGAGACCATAGCCAAGGTGGATAAGATTTTCGGTCCTGGCAATCGCTACGTCACTAAAGCCAAGGAACACGTTAGCCGTGATGTGTCCATCGACATGCCGGCGGGTCCGTCCGAGGTGCTGGTGGTTGCCGATGACACGGCGGTCGTGGAGTTCGTGGCAAGCGACCTACTCTCGCAGGCAGAACACGGAAGTGACTCTCAGGCGATTCTCGTCTGCAGCACCAAGGAGATAGCCGACGCCGTGAAAGCAGAGACGATGCGCCAACTTGAGCTTCTGCCAAGGAAGGAACTTACCGTGAAGGCACTGGAGCACAGCCGCCTCATCGTCCTGGGCAAGAGAGAGGACCAAATCAGTTTTGTCAACGAGTACGCTCCTGAGCACCTGATACTCTCCATACGTGAGCCTTGGGACTTCGCCGGGAATATCACAGCGGCAGGCAGTGTGTTCATCGGGAACTATTCCCCCGAGAGCGCGGGCGACTATGCCTCAGGCACCAATCACACTCTGCCCACATCCGGGTGGGCTCGTTCATGCAGCGGGGTGAACCTCGACAGTTTCACCAAGAAAATCACCTATCAGGAATTGACCAAGGACGGAATACGGGGGCTTTCTGACTGTATCGTCACTATGGCGGAGGCGGAAGGTCTTGACGCACATGCGACGGCATGCAAGGTCAGGATCAGGATAGATTAATCCTCAAAGACAACAACATGACTTACACTCAGAAAGATATCTACAGATTCGTCAGGCCGAACATCATGCGGCTCAAACCCTACTCCTGTGCCCGTGATGAGTACACCGGTCATGACGGTGTGTTCATCGACGCTAATGAGAACCCTTTCCGGAACGGATTCAACAGATATCCCGACCCAAGGCAGATGGAGCTCAAGCGACGGCTGTCTGAAGTCAAGAACGTGCCTGTCGGACGTATCTTCATCGGCAACGGCAGCGATGAGGCCATAGACCTTTGCTTCAGGATATTCTGCGTGCCGGGAACTGACAACGTGATCTCCATCGCTCCAAGTTATGGCATGTATCAAGTGTCGGCCGACATCAACGACGTGGAAGTCAGGGAGGTACGGTTGAACGATGATTTCTCCCTTCCCCTCGCGTCGCTGCTCTCAGCGGCTGACGATAGGTCCAGACTGATGTTCCTGTGCAGTCCTAACAACCCGACGGGCAACAGTTTCGCGCAAGAGGACATACTGCTACTGGCGGAACGGTTTGACGGCATCATCGTGGTTGACGAGGCGTATATCGACTTCTCCGACCATGACAGCCTTCTCAGCAGGGACGAATTGCCGGGGAACATCATAGTGCTCCAGACCCTCTCGAAGGCATACGGAATGGCGGGGCTGCGACTTGGGCTGGCTTTCGCCTGCGAGAATATCATTGACCTTTTCTCGAAGGTGAAATACCCGTACAACATCAATCAGGCCGGGATGAACGAGGCCTTCAGCCTTCTCGGCCGTGACGTCGGGAAGGAGGTGGCGGAGATCCGGAGCGAACGCCTGAGGGTTGCCGAGGCCTTGAGGACAAAGCCGAACGTGAGGAAGGTCTATCCGTCCGATGCCAACTTCCTACTTGTCGAAGTTGATGACGCCGACGGGACTTACGAGAGGCTGGTACGGAGAAAAGTCATCGTACGCAACCGCAACAACGTGGCAGGATGCGAGGGCTGTCTCAGGATCACCATCGGCACGAAGGCTGAGAACAACATATTGTTATCATCAATAAGCGAGGACGATGAATAAGAAGAAAGCACTATTCATAGACCGTGACGGCACGATCATCTTCGAGCCCCCAGTAACGGAGCAGGTTGACACCCTTGAGCAGTTGGAGTTCATGCCTGGCGTGATTTGTGCGCTGAGCCGCATCTCACAACTGGGATACGAGCTGGTGATGGCTACCAATCAGGACGGACTCGGTACCGACGTGTATCCCACCGAGCGGTTCGACACCGTACAGGGCAAGGTGCTATCCGTGCTGAGGGGTGAAGGTGTGGTGTTCGACGACATACTGATTGACAATCATTTCCCGGAGGATGGCTCCCCGATGAGGAAACCCAATACCGGGATGTTCGGTAAGTACCTCACCGGTGAATACGACCTCGCCAGCAGTTATGTCATCGGTGACAGACAGTCGGATGCCGAACTGGCTGAGAACCTCGGCGCTAAGTGTATCCTGTACAATCCGCAGACCAATCCATGGAATGAGATTGCCGAACTGCTCTGCCATGCCGGACGTAGTGCCGTGATACACAGACAGACGGGAGAGACCGACATAGAAGTCGCCATCGACCTCGATGGCAGAGGCGACAGTCATATCGACACCGGACTGTGTTTCCTCAATCACATGCTTGACCAGATAGTCCATCATGCAGGAATCTCGCTGTCCGTCATAGCGAAAGGCGACCTAAATGTTGACGAGCACCACACCATGGAGGACGTAGCCATCGTCTTAGGCCAGGCCATCATCCGCGCCTTGGGCGACAAACTCGGGATTGGCCGTTATGGCTTCGTGCTGCCTATGGACGAATGCAGGGCATTGGTGCTGATGGACTTAGGAGGACGTATCGATTTCCAGTGGGATGTTCATTTCACACGGGAATACGTGGGCGATGTGCCTACGGAGATGTTCCGGCATTTCTTCAAGTCTCTCTGTGCGGCAATGAATTGCAATCTTCACATACAAGCGTCCGGCGACAACAACCACCATCTCGCTGAGGCCGTGTTCAAGGCCTTCGCCAGAGCTCTGAGGATGGCAATCCGGTGCGAGCCTTTCAGTCATGAACTCCCAAGCAGCAAAGGACTGATATGATTGCGATAGTTGATTATGATACCGGCAATCTCAGGTCGGTCTGCAATGCGTTCGAGCGCATCGGAGCGGAGTACATACTGACGAGCGACCCTCGCACCATCAGACACGCCGACCGTGTCCTCCTACCTGGTGTGGGCGAGGCATCCAGTGCGATGGGGAAACTGCAGGAACGGGGGCTGGCTGAGGTCGTAAAGTCACTGACGCAGCCGGTCCTGGGCATTTGCATAGGGATGCAACTGATGTGCAGACACAGCGAGGAGGGCAATGTGGGATGCATGGATATCTTTCATGTGGATGTCCGGCGGCTCCGCGCCGACGAGGGCTCAGGAGTCAAAGTGCCTCACATGGGATGGAACGAGGTGTCTGGTCTGAGGTCACCGCTCTTCGACGGTGTCAACGAGGGGGACTTCTTCTATTTCGTACATTCCTTCGCCGCCGGCACTTGTCACGAGACTATAGCCGTCAGCGAGAATGGAACACGGTTCTCAGCCGCACTCAACGCAGGCAATTTCTATGGCACTCAGTTCCATCCTGAGAAGAGCGGGAGGTTAGGCGAGGTTATACTTAGGAATTTCATGGCTTTATGATGCGGATTATACCAGCAATCGATTTGATAGACGGCTTTTGTGTCCGTCTTGTCAGAGGTGACTACGACCAGAGGAAGACATACGACACCGACCCACTTGAATGGGCGAAGGAACTGGAAGGACTCGGAATCACCCACCTTCATGTCGTCGATCTCGACGGGGCGAAGGCCAACCAGCCCAGAAATCTCGGTGTCCTGGAGAAGATAGCACACGCCACGTCACTCGACATCGAATGGGGCGGCGGAATCAAGACCGAGCAGTCGTTGCGCTCTGTCTTCAGCGCGGGAGCACGGAGGGCGATATGCGGAAGCGTCGCGGTTGACCATCACGAGACCTTCATCGACTGGCTATCACTGTTCGGACCGGAACATATCATACTGGGAGCGGACGTGCGCGACGGGATGGTCAGCACACATGGCTGGCTTGACACGTCCGATGTCCATGTCAACGAAATCATACGCCAGTTCCTGCCCCACGGCCTGACACAGGTCATCTGCACGGACATAAGCCGTGACGGCATGCTGCTGGGACCTAACTTCGCATTGTACGAGTCGTTGATGAAGGCGTTTCCCGAAGTGCTGTTCACGCTCAGCGGTGGGGTGTCCTCTATCGACGATGTGCGCAAGGCCGCCGACATGGGGCTCCATGCCACGATTATCGGAAAGGCACTCTACGAGGGACGTATCAAACCGGAGGAACTGATATGGTAGCGAAACGAATCATCCCTTGCCTCGACGTCAAGGAGGGCCGCACGGTCAAAGGCATCAACTTCGAGGGACTCCGTGACGTGGGTGACGCCGTGGAACTCGGGCGCTACTATGCCGGCGAGGGGGCAGATGAGCTTGTGTATCTCGACATCAGCGCGACATATGAAGGCCGTCACACGTTCACCGAACTGGTGCGAAAGATATCCGACAACATCAACATACCGTTCACCGTGGGGGGTGGGATATCGACCATTGACGACGCCTCGCGTCTGCTCGATGCGGGGGCCGACAAAATCAGCATCAACAGTGCGGCCGTGCAGAACCCGGGACTGATTGACCTTATCGCCAATAAATACGGAAGCCAGTTCGTGGTGCTCGCCATCGATGCCCGGCAGACCGGGGACGTATGGCATATCACGACACACGGAGGCCATCACCAGACCGACAGGGAATTGTTCGCATGGGCTCGCGAAGGACAGGAGAGGGGAGCAGGCGAGATTCTGTTCACGTCAATGAACCATGACGGCACGCGCAACGGCTATCCATGCGACACATTCGCCAGACTCTCATCCATGCTCTCCATACCGATAATCGCGTCCGGTGGGGCAGGAGGCGTCGATGACATAGCCGACGTGCTCACCATCGGAAGCGCCGACGCGGCACTGGCAGCAAGCATCTTCCACTATGGGGAGATAACCATACATGAGCTAAAACAACAACTACATAACAGACAGATAAAAGTAAGATTATGAGATTCACTGATTTCAATTTGAGTAAGGCTGGCGACGGACTGTTGCCGTGTGTCGTCCAGGATGCCACCACACTGAAAGTGCTCATGGTGGCGTATATGAACGAGGAAGCGTTCGACAAGACCGTGGAGACTGGCAAGGCCACCTTCTGGAGCAGGGAACGAGGCACACTCTGGACCAAGGGCGAGACAAGCGGCAACTACATAGAGGTGGTTGAGATGTACCCTGACTGCGATGCCGACACACTGCTGATTATGGGCAAGCCTTACGGACCGGCATGCCATCGCAACACCACGTCATGCTTCGACACCAATGAGCAAGAAGGGTTCATCCGGAAACTCGAGACTGTCATCCAGAGCCGTCACAAGGAGATGCCGCAGAACCACTACACCACTACCCTTTTCAGCAAAGGCGTGAACAGAATGGCTCAGAAAGTCGGGGAAGAGGCAGTGGAGACCGTCATCGAGGCAATTGCCGGCAACAAGGAACGCTATCTCTATGAGGCGTCCGACCTCATCTACCACCTGCTCGTCCTCAATGAGCACATGGGATTCACCATCGCCGACATTGAGAAGGAACTGATGAGCAGGCATAAATGACACGACATCACTGCAGGTGTGCTCCGCCGACACGGCAGGAGAAACGGACTCACCTGTGTGTGTTTTCAGGGGCAGCCCATACTCCGGCTCCTGACAACAGAGCATCATATCGTACCTTTGCACAAACTTAATGGGGTGTTCTATTAATTACATTTTAGATGATTTTGAGATTGTTCTTTAGCAGGTTGCTGCCATTCATGAAAGAGCCCTCAGCCCTAAACAAGGTATATCAATCACAGATGTGATTGATGCGGGCATCGTGACTGAATGAAGGACAGCAAGATGCAAAGAAAAAGCCAAAAGCATCAAAATAGCAATACACACCCATAGTTTGTTAATTATTTATTTTTGCGGGGAATTAATAGAACACCCCTAATATTAGCCTATGAAAAAAAATCGCATTTTCACCAGCGCATTAGCCATCATCATGGCTATTGCAGGACTGAGCACCGGCTCAGTCAAAGTCTCAGCCCAGGTCCAGAACAAAATCGTCACGACGTGGGCAACCTCAGAGCAAGCAGTCGAGCCTAACAACCTCCCGCCCTCTCCCTATCTCGAGAGCAACTCCATCCGGCAAATAGTCCAGGTGTCGATTGGCGGAGAGAGAATCCGCTTGCGTCTCTCGAATGAGTTCTCGCGTCAACCCACCGAGATCCTTGGTGTCGAGATTGCCGTGGCGAAGAGCGCCGGCAGCAGCTGGGAGGTCGATGAGAAGACCACCAAGCCACTCAGGTTCTCCGGCAAGAAAAACGTGACCATGGATGCGGGCGGCACCGCCACCTCCGACTTCGTGAAGTTCAGACTCGCCCCGCGCCAGAATGTGGCAATCACCATCCATTACGGCAAGTGCGACGGACGCAGCGTCACCGGGCACCCGGGCAGCAGGACCACGAGCTACATCGCCCAGGGCAACACCTCTGACTTCAGCAAAGCCGTCAAGACCAATCACTGGTACAACATCCATGCCATCGACATCGACATCTCCAGATTCAAGGGCAAGGAGTATATGCGCCCTTGCGCTGTGGCGGTGCTTGGCAACTCAATCACCGACGGCCGCGGCTCCACCACGAACGGGCAGGACCGCTGGACCGACGGACTCTCACGACGCCTGCTCGCCAATCCAGGCACACAGAACGTGGCCGTACTCAACTTCGGCATCGGAGGCAACTGCGTACTCCGAGGGGGCTTAGGACCTACCGCCTCCGCGCGCTACACAAGTGACCTGTTCGGACAGGAGGGGGTCAAGTACATCATTCTCTTCGAGGGGGTCAACGACCTCGGCGGCAGCACTGACGGTGTGGAGACCGCGAAGGGAATCACCGAGGTCTATCATAAGATCTGCGAGGAAGCCCACCAGCGGGGGATGCTCGTGTACGGAGCCACCATCACTCCGTTCAAAGGAAGCAACTACTTCTCCGATGATCATGAGAAGGGACGCCAGTTCCTCAACGACTGGTTCCGCAAGACGAGGGACATCGACGGACTCATCGACTTCGACAAAGCAGTCCAGGACCCGCAGGACCCTCAGCGACTCAATCCTGACTACATCTACGAGAATGACTGGCTACACCCCAACGCCAAAGGCTATCTGCGAATGGCTGAGGAGGTCAAACTCGCCTTCTTCAATGCACAGGAGACCTACTGTCGCTACCATCTGCCCGACCCATTCAAGTTCCTGGACGGCACTCGCTCCACCGCATTCGAGGACTGGGAGTCCCATCGCAAGGAGATTATCGGACTGCTCGAGAAGTACGAGATAGGTAAGATTCCTCCGATGGATGACATGAAACTGACCGCAAGACTCGACGGCCGTCAGCTCACAGTCACAGTCACAGCTCCTAACGGTCAGAGCATCGACCTGAAGGCAACCATCACTTATCCCACCGACCCTCAGCCTAAGAGAGGAGGATTCGGATTCGGCTTCGGGGGCTTTGGCGGGTTCGGTGGACAGCAGCAGAAACAGGAAGAAGAACCACTCCCTGCACCTCCTGCAAAACCATGTCCTGCACTTATCGGAATCTCGAATACACTGCCGACCAGCCTGTTCACGGAAAGAGGCTGTGCCCTCATCAATTTCGACTTCAACACAGTTTGCAAGCATCAGCAGACTCGCGGACAGGAGCCGATTAACAAACTCTACCCAGACCTCACCGCGAACGGTGCATATAGTTTCTGGCCTTGGGGGGTGAGCCGCATCATCGACGGATTGCAACTACTGGGCGACGAGGTGACGAGGATTGACACGAAGCACCTTGCCATCAGCGGTTGCTCATGGGCTGGCAAGGCTGCCCTCTGGAGTGGTGCCATGGATGACAGAATCTGTCTCGTGATTCCTCAGGAGTCAGGTGGTGGCGGTATCGCCGCATGGAGAGTCAGTGAGACTCTCGGCCATGTGGAGGCCATCGGCAGAACTGACGGACACTGGTTCCTCGAGAGTATGATAAAGGACTTCGGCTTCGGAAACGTAGGCAAACTGCCTATCGACCATCATCAGTTGGCAGCGCTCGTGGCTCCGCGCGCACTGCTCTTCTTTGGCAACAACGACTATGAATGGCTTGCCGACGAGGCCGGATATGTTTCAATGAAGGCTGTGAAGGAAGTCTATAAGACTCTCGGTATCCCTGAGAAGGTGGGCTATGCCATCGAAGGCGGACACGGTCATTGTCAGTTGCCTCAGGGTGAATACAAATACGTGGAAGCCTACATCGACCGCTTCCTTCTCGGAAAGGATGTCAACACAGAATTCGAGGTTGCTCCTCTCTTCGAGAATGTAGATTGGAGGAAATGGATGTGGGAGGAGTGACGCAGTAGCGAACCCAACAGAGGACATGCCGACATGTCCCCAGAAGAACAGGAGGTGAACGCCGGTCATAGGCATTCACCTCCTGTTCTTCTGGGGACTTCCTCCGTGAGCCCCTGTTGTGGTGGGGTCTATAAACTTAGGACCCACCTTATTTGTAATCGGACACGAGACGGACGGCGAACCCGAGGAATTTGGCTTCACAGTAGTATGGACATACTGTCTCTGGGGTGGTTTCTATATCCGTATCGAGATAGAATGCGTAGTTGGAGTCATTCGTGTTAGACGTGCTTGACCAATAAGTGCCGCCGTCCGCCGCATTGCGCACAGTGTTGCCATAACGGTAACCTGTGGATGGCAGGCATACCGCACCGGCCTTCTCCATATCAGACCACTTGACCGAAGTTGACTCACTATACTCTTTCGTTTTGGCGAAATCAGCAAGGGAAATGACAGACTCGTTCCACACGTCCGGAAGCAATACGATGCAATTGCCTTTGCCGCAGACCTTGACACTGAACTTGTACCTGCCGTCGCGCTTCGAGTTCCTGTAATCCTTACCAGTCGCCGTGTTGTTATAGTTGAACAGGTACTGCCATTGTTCCGTGGAAAGAGTATGCCAGGTCTTACCGTCGGCCACCTTCTCGCCCCAGTCCCTGAAGGTGTTGCCCGTCAGAAAACCTGTTGAGTCAGGAGATTTTGACCAACCGCTGCCATATCCCCAGGTGAACAAGGATATCAGTTGGGAGTCATATCCGGTCGCGGAGTCATACTGATAACCGTAGAACGCCCAGCTACCACCGCTCACGTTGTATGTGAGGTTTCCTTTCGAGAAGATGACCTGTCGGTCGGAAGACACACTGAATAGGCCAGGTATGGCGTCACTCGGGAGTCTGTACATCTGACATACTGTGTTCGTCGATAACGATTCCTTGAGTTCCTTCTTTGAGAAGTTCCAGTCATAGAACAGTCTCGTATCGCCCTGTTTCATCAGCAGCGTACGTAAGCCGGTGCTGCCGAGTACGGGCACGGCTATCTGGAACACCGCCTCGCCCTCATCGTTCACCTTGCCCGACGCGAATCCGGAGTCATTGGTCCTGACTATGGAGCCGAATACTCCTCCCGTCACCGTCGGGGCGGAAGTCCCCGAAAGCGAGAGCCCGCACACTGTGTTCGCGTACATCAGTTCAGCAGAGGTGATGGCGGTGTTCGCCTTGAGACCAGTGCAGTTGACCTTGATGACCGATGTGGCGAACTTGAAGGGAACGACGGCGTTGGTGATGGTCTCCTCGTTGTCGTAGTCCAATGTCGCATAGGCCACGAAAGGTGCCTTCGCACCGTTCTGGTCGGCAAGTGATACGGATATCACCCCGTTTCTGACCGCGGGAGCCTCGGTGAGCAGCGGACTGTGAACCAAGGTGAGTTTTTTCGTCCCGGCTGACGGCTTCTTTATCGTATTGCCATCACCGTCAGTGGAGAGAAGCGCGTATCTGTCCTCATCTCCTTCGAGCGACGCCACAAGTGACCCGAGGCACTGTGTCCCGTCATAAACGTAAACGGTCTCACCACCTTTCCAGGACACCCTGACCGTATTCACCAGTTCGGACCTGGTGGCATCGACTTGGGTGTATTCCCCCATAAGTCCACTTACGCTGACCTCTATTGTTCCTTTGCCTTCCTCAGACGGTTCTGCCGACTCCATGTCTTTCTGGCACGATACAGCGGCAAACAACACTGATGCCGCCCATAAAATAGTTCTGTAGATGATTTTCATATCGTTGATGTTTCGTTGATGCATTTTTGATGGGTTCAATTCATTCATTGTTAGCGATTGCGAGGTTTGATCCGAGTGGGCTGACGATGTCCTGAGTCACCAGTTGTCATCGCCCTCCTCCATTTCGGTACTGTTGAGTATGTCCTGACGCTCACTGCCACAGAGGACTTGTTGCGAAGCCAAGAGTACCGCTTTCATCCGCGGACTGACGTAACGCAATCTCTCTCCGGTGTTTCTGATTTGGTCTGTCATCATAGATTAACGTTTTCAGCAGCGCTACGTTATTTTACTTCTTTGAGGTCATGAGCAACAAAAAAGTCACCCAGGACATTGCCGTGACGGAAATCTGACCAGACTTAGCGCCGCGATTGAAATCAAGCGAGACATCCGATTCGCATGACAAAGTTACGAATAAAAAAGCGAGAAGCCAAATTGTTTTTGAGTTTTTTGTCATGGAGCAATCTTCAACGACTTTAAGGGGCATACCTATCCAGGTGGGGCTATGAGCACACACGTTGATTGAGGAAAAGCGGCGCATGTGCATTTTTCCGTGGACTCTCCTGCCTCAAGAAGACCCAGTAATAACACTCAGCAATGTCAACCGTCCACTGGACTGCGAATGTCCGTGGACGGTTTTTGCGTCAAAGAATCCCCAGACTGCGGTTAAAACTGCCAGAGACAACGCTTAACATTACCAGAGACAGCGGTTAAAACCACCTTTCTGTTACTAACAGGTATATACCACCTGTTACTAACAACTATATACCACCTGTTACTAACAACTATATAC
>JAKSJE010000003.1 GCA_024398405.1 Bacteroidaceae bacterium | reverse complement strand
TCTAATGATAATATGTTATCAGTTGCAAAGGTAGTTCTTTTATTTGTAATATCATCCATTTATGCCTGAAAAGTTTCTTTTTCATGGTAGATTTCACATTATTTGCCAGTTTGACCGTGCAAAAGTAACCACTCAGCGCCCCTTACAGAGGCAGTCAACCACATTGCTGTTCTACGACAGCAAGGATAGCATTGTATTTGGAGTTTCCATTCTTCATGGCAGTTTCAACGATGGAATGCATCCTTGGGGGCAAACGAAATAATGAATTTAGGTGGGTTCTATAAAGGGGTGTTCTATCAATTCCACGCAAATGAAGGAACGATGCGGGCATCATGACTGACAAACAGCAAGATGCCGAAAGAATTCCCGGAGTCTGGAGTGAAACGAAGTGACGGGAAAGTGGAGTCGATTACTGTGACTGCTCTTCAAGCAGAATAATGGCTTCGTCTTTCAGGGAATCAGGGAGATTGACTTCGCGGATGAGAAGTGAGGAGAGCCAGTCAGAGACTTCGTCAAGTCGCATAGTGTAGAGGACCTCACGAAACTCCGCAATCTCCTCATCGCTATATGAATCTGAGCTGCGGCCTTTGAAACGGTCGAGTTCTTCATCCTCAAAATAGTTTTCCGCTGTGGGTCCGTTGAACTGGCCGGTCTTCTCACAGAAAGTGTGCATTCCGCAGCATTCCGAAGATACATACATTGTCACTTCTTGAACTGGCGCTCTATTATATGTTCGGTATCCGATGCTAATGAGAGATAGGATACAGGCATTCCGAGTTCTTTCTCAATGAACCGTACAAAATCCATGAACGCCTCTGGCAACTGAGACTCGGAACGTATCTCACTGATATTGCTTTTCCAGCCCTGCATCTCCACGTAAATCGGCTCTATCTCGTCGCAGACTATGCCAAAAGGATAATAGTCTATGAAGTCTGTGCCTTTCTTATAAGCCACACATGCCTTGACTGTGTCGAAGTCGCTGAGTGAATTACAGCCGGTCAGTACCAGTTTGGTCACTCCGTTCAGCATGATGGCATATTTCAGAGCCACGAGGTCAATCCACCCGCAACGTAGTTGGTGCTGAGCGGCAGCAGACCTGCCAGCCACCTTCTCACGCATCTTCTTGGCATTGGCATCAAAGAGTTCGGTAGGCATCGGGCCGAAACCCACTCGTGTGCTGTATATCTTCATCACTCCATATACATCGCCTATGACAGTTGGAGGAATGCCCAGTCCGATGCAGGCGGACGCACTGACGGCATGGTCACTCGTGACAAAGGGATAGGAGCCGAAGTCAATGTCGAGCATGGTTCCGCGGCCGCCTTCGCAGAGGATCCTACTTCCACCGGTGAGCAATTTGTTAATGTGACGTTCTGAGTCGATGAACCTAAAACGCTTCATGCACTCAATCCCTTCGAGCCATTTCGACTCAACTTCCTTGATATCGTAAGGAGAGTAGTAGTGCATCGTACGCATGGTTGTCTCGTGATGAGCCTTAGAGGTAGCGTATCTCTCAGCGAAGTTATTCTGTATGTCGCCGACCTGTAAGCCAATGCGGTTGACCTTGTCAGACATTGAAGGTCCGACACCCTGTCCAGATGTCCCGATTTTGTTCTCAGCGCGCACAGACTCTATGGCAGCATCAAGAAGACGATGAGAATGGAGTACCAGATGTGCCTTATTAGAGATGAGCAGACGCTCACGCAGATGTACGCCAGCAGCCTCAAGTTGCTTGACCTCATCCATGAAACGGTCAGGAGCGATGCACACGCCATTGCCGAGGATGAACAGTTTATCACTGTGACCCACCCCATGTGGAATGGTACGAGAGCAGTTCGGCCCACCATTGAAGCGTGCTATCACGTCATAGTGCGAAGCAAGGTAGTCAACGAGCAAACCTTTTTCTTCGTCTCCCCACTGAAGACCTATCAAGACATCAGCCTTTGTCATTTTTCGTTGTTTTTCTTTTGTTCTGAAGCGACTCGTCCTCAGACTGTTGTTTACGTTTTGCGCGGTTAGCCTTAGCCTGGCACTTGTAGCAGAAGCCTAAAACAGAGAGCGAATAGGAATGTCGTATGAATCGAGGACAGCGTGCCAACTCAATAGCAGAGGAGATCTTTGAATCCTCAAATTCCTTTATCTCTCCACATTTAGTGCATATCATATGGTAGTGAGGTTTCATACCCAGACACTTCTCGTATCGGACAGAGTTGATCACCAGAAACTTGCTCACCAGCCCTATCTGGACGAAAAGATCCAGATTGCTATAGACCGTGGCACGGCTGACACGGAACACACCACGCATTTGCTCATACAGTTCGTCTGCAGTGAAGTGCTTGTCAATCCCATACACTACCCTGAGCAGATGGAAACGCTCAGGAGTGCGGCGTAGTTTCTTAGCCGTCAGATACTCAATCAAGACTTTCTCGGCCTGAGGATATTTGTCCATTGGTATATCAATTTTCTGAGGAAGATGCTGCCGGTCTCAGTTGCCGCGGCCTGATCATCGACCTCCTGTATAGTTCTTAAATCCAGGCGTTTTATGCGATTGAGGTGCAGGAGCGTGGAATATCCACATACAGGGAGTATGTCGCCGAAGGTCGTGACCTCCACGGCAATCCATTCAAGAGCTTTCGGAAGTGCGAAAGGGAGTCGGGAGAACAGGTGGAGAGCCGCAATCTGAGCGAGTTCGGGAGTATGGATCTGAGATACCCATACATCACAGAGTTCCTCGTCATATGTCTCGGCAGGCTGGAGCATAAGAGCCAGAATCCGGCACTCACGCACGTTCTCTTTCCAGAGAGCCTGTGCCAGCACATGGAGCGCCGTTGCGTCCTTGTCACGGCGTATGTCAGCAGCCATCTCAGTGAGCCGAGGCAGTTCGACACCGAAGCTGACGCGATAGTCAGCGCTACTGCGCATTGCAGCAGATGCCACCCCGTTCATCACGGCACGCAAATCTTGCTTTATATTTCTAATCTCGTTGTTCACTCTGTACGCATACGTCCGTAGTCTTTGCCATAACGCAGCATCTGGTCTGCATAAGACTCTGTATAGTCAATAGTCACATCAATGATATTGCCGTTAGCATCTTTTACAACATTATAGCGAGGATTGATAAAGCCTTTATAGGGAGCAAGACCGAGTCTCTCGTAGCGTTCAAGAATCTCCTTGTGGAGTTGTGGGTCAATCCTGACTGCATACGTCTCTACGATGTTCTGAGCAGCCGCATAGTCACCAGTACTCTTGATGCGCTGGATCTCAGCGAGCAACTTACCAAAAAGCGCACGCAGTTTCTCATAGTCGTTGATGCGCAAATAAGTCTTGCCCTCCTTCTTGAAAAGTTCCAATACATTCTCAGCCTTACCCTTCTCGTAGCACCAGTGGGCGATGAGTGCGCGGTTACGCATGTGAGCCTCCTCGATATTGTCTCCGAGTTTGATGCGTACGAGTTGGGTCATCAGTCCATTCATCATGTAGGTGTAATACTGAGCCTTGTATGCGTCAGGGTCAGGTGTGAGTCCGAGTTCGACTAATTTCCTATCTGCCACAAAATAGAGTCCGAAAAGGTCTGCGCGTGTTTCCTCAATCGTCGAGCCATAGGCCTTCAGGCTGTCACCGTCAACGCCGGGCAAAAGTCTGCCACTGCCATGACCGAGGCACTCATGAAGGTCGGTATGCAAATCATCGGTGACATCGCCATATTTCTCAATCATCGCGATATCCTCCTCTGTGTCAACAAACTCATTGCGTATGCCACTTCCGGCGGCCTTATTGTAGGCATCAGTGAGGTTGCCTATCGTGACTGATTTGCTACCGTGCTCCCGTCGCACCCAGTCAGAATTAGGGAGATTAATGCCGATGGCAGTGGAAGGGTAGAGGTCGCCGCCGAGCATGGCCGCGTTAATGACCTTGGCAGAAATGCCCTTGACCTTGGCTTTCCTGAACTGTGGGTCAACAGGAGAATTGTCCTCGAACCACTGAGCGTTGGAACTGAGCGTCTCAGTGCGCTTTGTTGCGTCAATATCCTTGAAGTTGACTATAGACTCCCATGAGCACTTGAGACCCAGCGGGTCACCATAGCACTCGATAAATCCATTGACGAAATCGACAAGCGGCTCTGTGTTCTCAAGCCAAAGTATGCTGTATTCATCAAAAGTCCTGAGGTCGCCAGTCTCATAATAAGATATCAGTTTATCGATGACCTTCTGCTGTTTCTCGTCTTCTGCATACGGACGCGCCTTTGCAAGGTTGTCAACGACATGCCAGAGAAGCCTGCCATAGAAATTAGTATCAGACTCCGAAGTAGCCACCCATTTCCTTTCGAACAGCCGGCCGTCCTCCTTGACGAGAGTGCTGTTCATTCCGAACATGACCGGGTGCTCAGAATCGGCGTAGTCAGATTTCATATTGTTGTAGAAATCCTCGGCTTCTATCTGGGTAACACCATCGTAGTAGTTCATAGCACTTGTCAGGACGAGGTCCTGGTCTTTAGCCAGGTTGACACGCTTCGCAAGGAACTGAGGATCAAAGATGACCTTGCAGATAAGGTCAATATCAGTAGCCCTACAGGCACGTCCATCATTGACCAGCTCACACTGCTTGCGGAACCATTGCTCAGAGAAGCCGGGCTCAAATTTCTCACAACCATAATGGTGGTGTATGCCGTTAGAGAACCATACACGTTTGAGATAGACCTCCATCTGCCTGAATTCCTCTGACTCCTTGTCATCGGAATATTGATAGATATCCTCCAGTATGTCACGCACCTGGAGGTTGTACTTGCAGTTCTGGTCGAAGAGAATATCACGCCCCCATAGAGCCGCCTCGCTGAGATAATAGATGAAAGTCTTCTGCCTCAGTGTAAGTTCCTCAAACCCCTCGACCTTATAACGAAGCATCTGAAGGTCGGCAAAACGTTCGTCAGCATATACGAACTCGTCTGTTGAATCCTGCGCGGTCTTCTGACTGCAGCTCAAAGCAGATACCCCAAATCCTGTCAGCAGAACACAATAGCCCATAAGTTTAGATTTTATCATATATTCACCATTGATAATAGGCACAAAGTTAATATAATAATAGGTAACGACAAAAGAAAAACAGAAGTTTTTTGTCCATTGTGGCAAACAAGCAAAAAAATCATCCGAATAAGCATCGTTTAATGGTGAAAAATTCATACCTTTGCAGACGGATTTTTCTAACAAAAAGAGATTATGGAAATAACAGACTCAAATTATCAGTCGGTGCTTGCTGAGGGCAAGCCTGTCATGCTGGATTTCTGGGCCACATGGTGCGGGCCATGCAAAATAATTGCACCAATAGTCGAGGAACTTGCCAAGGAATATGAGGGAAAGGTCATAATAGGCAAGGTCAACGTAGAGGAAAACGAGGAACTTACGGAACAATTCAAGGTAAGGAACATCCCATCGCTTTTCTTCATCAAGGATGGGAACATCGTTGACAAATTCGTGGGAGCAACCACAAAAGACGTCATAGAGGCTAAGATCAACGCCCTGCTGTAGCAAGGAGTTCGTATCCGGACGTGAAGATCGCCATTGTTTGGCACTTATTTTGTATCGACATCAGTAGTTATTTATTATCAATCAATTGAAATTATGAGAGACAATAGTATTCTTGACATGATGCTCAGCAGTAGTTATGCCATTTACTGGATAATCTTCATCGGTTCAGCAGCCGTCAGCTGGTTAGTGCAATGGAATCTTCAAAGGAAATACAAGCGGTATTCTCAGGTGAGAGGGTTCAAGGGCCTTACAGGACGCGAGGTGGCAGAGAAAATGCTGTCGGATCATGGCATCAACGATGTGAGGGTTGTCTGCGGACAAGGTCATCTGACCGACCATTACGACCCTGTGAGGAAAGTCGTGAACCTAAGCCCAGAAATATTCAGCAATGATAGCATCATGGCGGAGGCAGTCGCCGCACATGAATGTGGTCATGCGGTGCAGCACGCAGTGGCATACGCCCCCCTTACCCTTAGGACAAAGATGGTTCCTACCGTAAGTTTTGCAAGCAGGTGGATGCAGTGGTTGTTGCTCATCGGCATGATAGCCATCAGCTACACAGGTGATCCAACCATCCTGACGATAGGAGTGGTACTCTTCAGTCTCACCACAATTTTCGCATTCATAACACTGCCTGTGGAAATCAACGCCAGCCAGAGGGCGGTGGCATGGCTCGACCAAAGAGGATACACAGACAACACGACGCATGACGCTGCATCTGATGCTCTTCATGCAGCAGCCTACACATATGTGGCGGCAGCATTAAGTTCGTTAGGCACCTTGTTCTATTACGTCCTGATGCTCTTAGGGTCAAGAAGACAATAAGATGCGCCCTATGGGACAGAAACTCGTTCAAACTCAGACCGAGAAGCAGATTCAGATCCTTTCGCCACAACAGGTAATCATGGCGAGGACCTTAGAGATGTCACTCACCGAATTGGAGCAGAAGGTAGAGTCAGAAGTCATTGACAATATCGCTCTTGAGGTTAGGGAAAACGGCAAAGAGGACAGGGACGATGGGTTTGACAGGGACGAAGACTACGATAGCACTGATACTGATGATACGGCAAATGACAGGACAGATGCCGGCGTACTCTTCGATGAGAATGATGACACCGACGGCCATTATGGGCGGCGGTATGATGGGACAGACTACAACATCCCGGCAGGAGATACGAAATCATTCGCTGACGAATTGTATGACCAGATAGGTGAGTACTTCATGACGGAGAGACAGAAGGAACTGGTGGAATACCTGATTGGTTGCCTCAACAAAGATGGATTTCTGGACTCACCACTGCAGAAAATATCTGATGACCTGCTCTTATACATGAACATGGATGTTTCCGTAGCAGAACTGGAGGACGCACTGAAACTGCTTCAGAACTTCGAGCCAGCTGGTATCGGCGCAAAAGACCTAAAGGAGTCGCTGATCATACAGTTAAAAAAAATAGAGGCCGTTGACGGTTCTGAGAAAGGCAAGACAAAGGCTCTTGCCATCAGTATCATAGAGCGGTTCTACAACGATTTACTACTCGGGCAGTTCCGTCTTATTGCCAAGAAACTGAAAGTAAGCGAGACGGAAGTCAGTAAGGCGGTGGGAATGATTTCGAAAATGAACCCGGCTCCTGGCAGGGCTCTAAACGAGAGTGCTAAAGACAGGGTCCAGACCGCCACGCCTGATGTCATCATAGACGTTGACAACGAGGGAGAGATTTCGTTTTTCGTCAATGACGGAAACATCCCGACCCTGGGCATAGACCCAGAATACATCGAGCAGATGAAGAACCTGCAGAGAAAAAGCGAGAGGATGAGTTCGAATGACAGGGAAGCATACAGTTATCTGAAAAAGCAGATTGATGGTGCCAATATCTTCATAAGCGCCATACAACAAAGACGGCATACTCTGGCTGTCTGTACTAAAGCCATCACCGAACTGCAGAGAGACTTCATAATCAGCCAGGATGACAATGACTTAAAGCCGATGATACTCAATGATGTGGCTGTGAGAGCAGGTGTGGATATCTCGACTGTCTCAAGGGTCAAGAAGTCGAAGTTCGTACTGCTTAACGGGAGTCTGTATTCGTTCAAGCACTTCTTTATCAGAACACGTACGAACGCAACCGGCGAAGTGGTCATAGGAAATGACGTCAACGAGAAGATAAAGTCCATCATCGAACAAGAGGACAAAAATCATCCATTCGATGACGAGAACATCGTCACCTTATTAGAGAAACAAGGGATGAACATCAGCAGGCGCACAGTGGCGAAATACAGAAAGAACTTAGGTTATCCCATAGCCTCAAAACGAAAACTGAGATGAGAGAGAAATACTTGATAAGAATCGCAAAAGGCATTTCGGTGTTGTTCTCACCGTTTTACGCTCCGCTCTTAGCGTTTTTATGGCTGTTTTTCTTTAGTTACCTCCAATTGCTGCCAATCAGCTACAAACTGTTCATCCTGATAGCCGTTGCTGTCTTCACCATCATCATTCCTCGATTCGGCATCAACATTTTCAGATGGAGCAACAAATGGACACATCACCAACTGAGCGCAAGACAGAACAGATTCGTACCGTACATCATGACCATCATCAGCTACGCTGTGTGTATGTTTGTTTTCGACTCAATCAATACAGCTCAGTTCATGAAGAGCATCCTTATTGCAGGACTGGTGGCACAGTTGCTCTGTACGTTCATAAACCTGAGATGGAAAGTCAGCACTCACATGGTCGGAATTGGTGGATTCACCGGTGCATACGTGGCGTTCGGAGAGTTATTCTATTTCAACCCCGTATGGGGTTTAGCACTGCTTATCCTACTTTCAGGAGTATTAGGCACAGCACGCATGTACCTCAGGCAGCACTCACTGTGGGATATCATAGTAGGATTCTTCATAGGTTTTACCTGTGCGTGGATATTCATATTGGTGAGATGGTGATGACCTCATCCAGAACTGCCGGACAGCCGTGAATCGCCGAGGCACTAAACTAAACAACAATGAGAAGAAAAACCAATGAGGTTATGATCGGCAACCTGCCGATGGGCGGAGACAACCCTATAAGGGTTCAGTCGATGACCACTGTGTCCACGATGGATACTGAAGGATGCATCGCTCAGATAGAACGTATTGTGGATGCAGGCGGAGAATATGTCAGACTGACCACTCAGGGACTACGAGAGGCTCTTAACCTCAAGAACATAAAAGAAGGACTATTGAAAGATGGATACAACATTCCCATCATTGCTGATGTCCATTTCAATGCCAGGGTAGCAGACGTGGCGGCACTCTATGCCGACAAGGTCAGAATCAATCCTGGGAACTATGTCGATCCGGCAAGGAAATTCCAGCACTTGGAATATACCGACGAAGAGTACGCAGAGGAACTTACAAAACTCGAAGAGAGATTCTCAGCCTTTCTCGATATATGCCGCAAGAACAAGACGGCAATACGTATCGGCGTAAACCACGGCTCACTGTCTGACAGAATCATGAGCAGGTATGGTGACACTCCTGCCGGCATAGTGGAGAGTTGCATGGAGTTTCTCAGAGTCTGTGTCAAGAAAGAGTTCAGGGATGTCGTCGTAAGTATCAAGTCAAGCAATACCACCGTCATGGTTGACAGCGTAAGACTCTTGATCAGGACGATGGACAAGGAAGACATGCATTTCCCACTGCATTTAGGAGTCACAGAGGCAGGTGAGGGCGAAGACGGGAGACTGAAATCTGCTGTAGGCATAGGCACACTTCTCATGGACGGCATAGGTGACACTATCAGGGTAAGCCTCAGCGAAGCGCCCGAGAAAGAGATTCCTGTAGCATTTGGCATTCTGCAAGCAGCAAGGGCACGTATCACTAAAACAGAATTCATCTCCTGTCCTGGTTGCGGGAGGACACTCTACAACCTCGAAGCGACGATAGCGAGGATAAAAGAGGCATTTGCATCGAAAAACCTACACAAGGAAGGACGACAGTTGAAAATCGCCATAATGGGATGCATTGTGAACGGTCCAGGGGAAATGGCAGATGCTGACTACGGCTATGTCGGTGCGGCCAAAGGAAAGGTCAGCCTGTACAAAGGCAAAGAATGCATCGAGAAAAACATCCCTGAGGAGGAGGCCGTGGAAAAACTGATGGAAATCATCGATAGGGAATGAAGAACCCAACTTAAAAACTAAAACGATATGACGCAAACCATTTATCTCTACAACACACTGACTCGTCAGAAAGAAATCTTCAAACCGCTTAATGCCCCTCATGTGGGAATGTATGTATGCGGTCCTACTGTGTATGGCGATGCACATTTGGGTCACGCCCGTCCTGCCATCACCTTTGACATTCTGTTCAGATACCTGCAGCACGTAGGCTACAAGGTCAGATATGTCAGGAACATCACTGACGTAGGCCATCTGGAACATGATGCGGACGAAGGTGAAGACAAAATAGCCAAGAAAGCGCGATTAGAGGAACTTGAGCCAATGGAAGTGGCCCAATACTACACGAACCGGTTCCACGATGCAATGAGAGCAATGAATGTTCTCCCACCAAGCATCGAGCCTCATGCCTCCGGCCACATCATGGAGCAGGAGCAGTTAGTCAAGGAAATCATAGAGAACGGATTCGCATACGAAAGCAACGGCTCTGTCTATTTCGATGTAGAGAAATATAATCAGAAGCACCATTACGGCAAACTCTCAGGTCGCAATCTTAATGATATCATCAACAACTCACGTGAGCTTGCGGGTGTGGGAGAGAAGAAAAACCAAGCAGACTTCGCCCTCTGGAAGAAAGCACAGCCTGAGCACATCATGCGCTGGCCGAGTCCGTGGAGCGACGGTTTCCCGGGATGGCACTGTGAATGTACGGCGATGGGAAGGAAATACCTCGGAAACCATTTCGACATCCACGGCGGAGGAATGGATCTTGTGTTCCCGCATCATGAATGCGAAATAGCCCAAGCCGTCGCAAGTCAGGGCGACGATATGGTTCACTACTGGATTCACAACAACATGATCACCATCAACGGGCAGAAAATGGGAAAGAGTCTCGGTAATTTCATCACACTGCCGGAGTTCTTCAGTGGCAGTCATGAGAAACTGGAGAAAGCATACAGTCCTATGACCATCAGGTTCTTCATTCTCCAGGCTCACTATCGCAGTACGGTGGATTTCAGCAATGACGCTTTGCAGGCTGCTGAGAAGGGTCTTGAGAGATTGATGGATGCCTGGAACGCTCTACAGAAAATAGTTCCTTCCAAAGATGGTAACATCGATGTTGGATTTGCGGAGGAAATTGAGAGGAAGTGCTATGAGGCAATGAACGATGACCTCAACACACCTATTGTGATCAGTCATCTGTTCGATGCTGCAAAAACCATCAATATCATCGCTGACAAGAAAGCGGGAATCACACCTGAAGGACTTGAAAAGCTCTTAGCCGTATTCGATTCGTTTGCCTTTGGTATTCTTGGCCTTATGAAGAACGCCGGCACAGACAACGCCGGAAGGGAAGAAGTCTTCGGAAAGGTGGTTGACATGCTTCTCGAACAGCGTAGCAGGGCCAAAGCCATGAAGGACTGGACGACCTCTGACGCAATCCGCGACAGACTCATGGCTCTCGGATTTGATATCAAAGACTCAAAGGACGGGAGCAGTTGGAAACTAAACAAATAAGGGGTCTGAACATACACCAAGCAGAATACCTATGAAAGGACTGAATAAAACACTGATGACGATATCACTCATTTTCGAGGTGATTTGTCTGATTGCAAGCATCTGGGTCAGTGCAATACTGAAAGACGGCGTCAGCTACATGATGGTTGTCATCTTCGCTGCCGCCGTGGTATTCACAAGCGTGACTTTACTGAAATCGAATAAATAGGCTGTTACTCCACTATCACGGTTGCCCTGTGGGAACCTGAATAGTTCACAGTCTTCTTCTTTACCATCCAGTTGAGAAGTAAGTCAGAACAAGGGACATCCAGTAATGTTCCTTGATCTTTTTTCACAGAGGTGCTCGTTGATGACACATAACTGTTTGTAGCGAACTTATAAGTGGCATCCTGTCTGAATTTCCTTCCGTCAAGGAACTTCACCTTTATGCTCTTCGGAGTACGTGTCTTAGCATCAACCTTCATGACGTATGAGATACCGGAAACATACGGAGTCTGCTTATAATCAGTATCATAGTTATTCATAATGAAATCCTCTATCTCCTTGCCTGTCATCTCATAAATAACAGCGGAGTTGCCGAATGGATCAAGGCTGAAGACATCCTTATATGTCATTATTCCGTCTGATAATGAACCAAGTCTGACTCCACCACCATTCTGAAGTGCTACATCGGCACTGGTTTCTTCCCTGAGGGCATCAGCCATCATGTCTCCAAGTTCCTCCTTGTTAGAGAACGGAGCCTCGACATCAACCGCCTTCTTGGCGAGTGCCTCGTTGTCGTTATAATAATCAACCAAAGTACGAACAGCAGCATTTTCCTTGCTGAAATTAGCCACGTCAATAGTCTCCGCACTTTTGGAGACTACCTTTCCATCCGACACTTTGACTGTAGTATGAGTGGCATAGCTCAGTTCTTTTTTCGCCTGAGTGACAAGCACCCCGTTGACAAGTTCACCATCCTTCACAAGAGTATGGGAATGCCCTCCGATTATGACATCAATAAATGGATACATACCGGCGGTGACTTTGTCTTCCTCATATCCGTCATGGGAGAGCAGAAGCATGATGTCACACTGGCTGCGCATCCATTCATAGTCTTTGATGACTTCATCAGGTTTTACGAAACGAATACCGACCAAGTTCTTGGGATGACTATCAGGTATGCCCAGTGAATTAACCTGGATTACGCCGAGTATCCCAACCCTTACACCACCCACCTCAAGAAATTCGTATGGATAGACGTGAAGCCTCAATGAGTCATGGGTGAAGACATTGGAACACAGATAGTGGAAATTCGAACGGTTAATCTGAGTCCTAAAACCAGGAATAGTGGAGTCAAACTCATGATTGCCTACGGCAGAAGCATTGAAACCTATCAAGTTCATGATATCTGTAACAGGACGGGAGGTCTCTGGATACCTGTCATTTACGGGATTACCGGTCCTATTGTCACCGCCTGACAAGATTATCAGATCCGGATAAAGACATCTGAGGCTGTCAGCTACAGCAGCGAACTTTGGAAATCTGTCAACTGTGGCATGAACGTCATTGACACTCAAGATGTGCACCTCTTTTTGGGCAATAACAAAGGTGCATTGTATTGCGAACAATGCTCCGATAAAGATTTTTCTCATTACTTGTCTATCTTGAAAATCGCAAAGGTCTTAGGCTTGATTGTGATGCCGAAGTCAGGGGTGGATATTTCTATGTTATGTTCCACAGGTAAAATAGCTGTCGGCTTGTCGAGTGTGTTCTCTGCATCCATATCGTCCGAATGGAATGTGGTGAGAGTTGCCATGCGATCACCCCTCATTCCCTTCATGTTGAAGGAGATGTCCTTAGGCTGGTCACTTGTATTGACCACCTTGATGTAGTAGCAGTTAGCGTTTTTGTCGAAATTGGCGCTGGCAAACAAGCCTTGCTGGTCTTCAAGTCCTTCAACAGGCTTTCCGTTCCAGGTCAGAGGAACCACGTTAGTTCCTTTAGTAAGCGAATACAACTGCTGTATGTAGTATGAGCAACTGCGGAAATTACGCAGATTGTCGAACCAAATCATGTCAGGACGCCACTGCCATCCGTCGATATGCGCGAACAGAGGTGCGTATGTCGCCATCTTGACCACATCGGCATTGCGCTCTACCCCTGTCATGAAAGCAGCCTCAAGCAGGGCGGCCTCGAAGTGGTTCCATTTCTTCCCCTTGCCATGGCAGGCATATTCTCCGGCAAAGACCTTACTGCCTCTACGAGGATAGTTGTCATAGCGAGGTCCGCTGCTGAGGAACCATGACTCAGGGCGATAGAAATGCTCGTCAACAAGGTCGGCGCCGATCTTGCGCATCTCCGGCCAGAGGAACTCAAAGTCCTTGCCTTCGCTGTTCGGACCGGAAGTGCCGATAATCTGGATGTGCGGATATTTCTTGCGGACTTGGTCAACAAACGGTTTCAGATGGTCGATATAGGTCTGACCCCATTGCTCGTTTCCTATTGCCACATACTTAAGGTTGAATGGTGCGTGATGACCCATCTCAGAACGTATCTTAGCCCATTTGCTTGTCTTAGGATCTCCGTTTGCGAACTCTATGAGATCCAGAACGTCATCAATGTAAGGTTGCAGTTCGTCAAGAGGCTGATGGAACTTCTCCTCACGGTTCTGGAACTGACACGAGAGTCCCACGCTGATAACAGGAAGTGGCTCCGCACCGATTTCCTCGCTGAGAAGGAAGTATTCATAGAACCCTAGACCGTAACTCTGGAAATAGTCTGGGAAGAAACGATAGTCGAACGTATAGTGCCAACGGTTTTCGTTCAGAGGACGGTTCTCGACCGGCCCCACTGAGTTTTTCCACTGGTAGCGAGTCGCAAGGTCCGTACCTTCAACTATACAGCCGCCAGGAAAGCGGAACACGCCCGGTTTAAGATCAGCAAGTGCCTGTGCAAGGTCTTTGCGCATTCCGTTCTCATGGCCTTTCCATGTATCTACAGGGAAAAGACTTATGTGCTCAAGGTCAACAACGCTGCTGTTTCCGCCGAGCATGATTCTGAGAGAGCCTTTGTCAACAGTCTGTGGTGACTTTAGGACCACGGTGTGTTTCTTCCACTCCTTGCTTATCACTATGATTTCATGCTCCATGAACTGCTGACGTTCACCCATCGTTTTCGGATCGCAGAACATCACACGGAACCTGCCAGTTCCGCCTTCTGGGACGCGCGCCCAGAAAGAGAATCTGTATTCCGCACCTTTCTCATAGCCTATGCCGAAATAACCTTCATTCTCCAGTCCGGTGAATTTATCACTATGCCCACTGTATCCAAGTCTTACATAATGAGGACATCTATCAAACGGTCCATCGTCCTTCAGCTGGATGTTCCCAAAGACATTCCACCCCATGTACCTATCAGGGAACTCGAACGAGCGGTTCTTTACCAACTCACCATAAAGACCTCCGTCAGCCGCATAGTTGATGTCTTCGAAGAAAATGCCATACATTGTTGACTCGATGCCAGCACCGATTTTGTTCGTGTTGACATCAAACTGAATTTGCGCATCCATTGACGCAAAAAAACTCAGTCCAAGGACTAAAGCAGATAATTTTCTCATAAATTTAGGTCTTTGTAAATCAGTTATTGTTATTTTATGGTCAGATTTCACTATTGTAGAGTTTTTTTATTAACTTTGCAAAGTTAAAAAAAAATTTCATGGAAATAGCATTTTTGATTGGGAAATTTATAATCGGAGTTGTATTAGTGCTCAAAGGAGCCGACTGGCTCACGGATGGAGCATCGGCTGTCGCGCGTAAATTCAACATATCCACGATGGTCATCGGTCTCACGATCGTGGCATTTGGGACAAGTTGCCCTGAACTGGTTGTCAGCATACTGGCAAGCATTCAAGGACACTCCGAGATGGCCATCGGCAACGTCGTAGGCAGCAACATATTCAACACATTCGCAATACTCGGCTGTACTGCCATGGTTTGCCCTATCGTCTGCAAGAAGAATTCCATGGTCTTCGATATGCCAATCAACATCCTCGCCACAGTCCTTTTAGTCTTGTTCGTACTGGATTCCTCTGTCGATGGCAACTCCTTAGGAAGATTCGAGGGCGTGATTCTTCTGATATGCTTCGCCGGTTTCATGACTTACACCTTCTCTGTCACGAAGAAAGGGCAGGCAAACAAAACCCAGACTCTCGAAACAGGTAAGGAGAAGTCGATGGCTAAGGCCGTAATCCTTATCGTCATCGGCTTGTGCAGCCTTGTCGGCGGTGGGGAGATTCTTGTTCAAGGTGCGTCGGGTATCGCATCTGTCATCGGAGTCAGCGACTCTGTCATAGCATTGACGATAGTCGCGGCAGGCACTTCGTTCCCGGAACTGGCAACCAGCATAGTAGCTGCCAGAAAAGGTGACACCGACATGGCGGTGGGCAACGTAATAGGCAGCAACATATTCAATGTGCTCTTTATCCTCGGAATCGCTGCCGTCATACAGCCACTTCAGATTGGGTCAATCACACAAGTGGACTTCGCAGCCCTTTTGCTCTCCTCATTGTTCATGATATTCTTCTGCTTTGAAGGGAAGGTGAAGAAACTAAACAGGCTTGAAGGTGGATTCTTCGTAATATGCATGATTGCTTATTACGTCTGGCTGGTATATAACGCATAACAGCAGCACCGATGGGTCACAAGCTTTCGGTTCACGATCTCAAGGCCGGATACAGGACGGGGAGTGTGGAACGAGTCACATCCTCAATACCTGACGCCACGTTGCGTCAGGGCACGATTACGTGTCTGTTAGGTCCTAACGGTGCCGGTAAATCCACTCTCCTGCGGACATTGGCTGGTTTTCAGAAACCGCTACATGGTGAAATCAGCCTGGACGGCAAAGCATTATGCTCATACAGCCGCAGGGAACTCTCCATGCTCCTAAGCATCGTGATGACAGACAACAGCCATATCAGCAATCTGACCGTGGCGGAAGTGGCGGCTATGGGCAGAAGCCCCTACACCGGATTCTGGGGGCGGCTCAGCCATAAGGACAACGACATCGTCATGAGGAGCCTCGGACTTGTCGGCATCACAGAACTTGCAGGCAAGAAGATTGACGAGATAAGTGACGGCGAAAGGCAGAAAGTCATGATAGCGAAAGCACTCGCGCAGGAGACACCGTTCATCATACTGGATGAGCCGACAAGTTTCCTCTACTACCCTGACAAAGTGCAAATCATGAAACTGCTCCACAGCATGGCTCATGAAATGGGAAAATGCGTGCTGCTCTCCACTCATGCGGTGGAAATCGCTCTTCAGATCGCAGACTGTATATGGTTTATTGATGAAGGGAAACTGATAACCGGCACACCACTTGAATTATGTGATAACAGAATATCAGATTTATCCTATGAGAAAATTATTGATTGTATTAACGCTATGCGCCTTGTTCATTGATGTCGAAGGACAGACAATCAGCATCACACAGGCGCGACAGAATGTGACGGAATTCCTGAACGCAAGGTCTGATGGCTCTCACGTCAAGGGCAAGCGCACATCACAACACGAACTGGTACTTGCATACACAGCTGTTGATAATGATGGAGATGCTGATTATTATGTATTCAACGACTCCGATGGTGGATTCGTGATTGCAGGCGGCGACGAGATTGCCGAATGTATTCTTGCATATTCCGACGAAGGTTCGTTCAAGATAACCGAACTGCCGGAGAGTTTCCGCTACTGGCTCAGCGAGTACCAGAGGCAGATTGCGTACGCAAAGGAGAACAGGGACATCGTCCCGGCTCGTGCTGACACCAAGAACAGAGTTGACATCAGCATACTGACCAAAACCAAGTGGGACCAAAGTAGTCCGTACAACAGTGACTGTCCGAAAATCAAAGGCAAGTCAACCTACACAGGATGCGTGGCCACCGCAATGGCACAAGTGATGAAGTTCCATTCATGGCCTGAGAAAGGCAGGGGCTCGCATTCATACTTCGACCCGGATTCACAATCCGACCTATATTCTGACTTCAGCCAGCACACATACGACTGGACAAACATGGCAAACATGTACAACACCGCAAGCAGACCGGTTCAGAAAGAGGCAGTGGCATTGCTCATGTCCGACTGTGGTATCAGCGTCGAGACGGGCTATGGCACCAACGGCAGCGGGGCATGGACTGAGAACGTCACATACGCCTTGGTGAACTTCTTCGGGTATGACAAAGGCGCCACACAGATCATGAGGGACTACACAAGCGCGAGTGAGTGGGACGAAATCATATACAACGAGCTGGCGAACAACCGCCCTGTGATATTCTCCGGAACTGACAAGAGTTACCAAAACGGTCATTGCTTCATATGCGACGGCTATAACAGCACTACACAGAAATACCACTTCAACTGGGGCTGGGGAGGTCAAGGCAACTGCTATTGCTCCCTCTCAGCCGTACAGATTGACCGAAGCAACGACTTCAGTTACTTCCAGGACATCATAACAGGCATACAGCCTCCGAGGGATGATACCAAGACTCCTGTCTATATCCTTGCATACGACGGAGGGCTGAACCTGTCCGAAAACAAAGGAGAGAACGGCATCACATACACCGCAAAGTACATATACGAAGAATTTGGCAGACAAATCACAAACATAGTCTATAATCACACAAACAGAGATATCGACGTGATATTCGCCGTCAAATACACCCATGCTGCCACCGGCGAGAGTTTCATCACATCCGCAAAGGACATCGAAGCAAACAAAGTCTCGTTCAAGGCCATGTATCCCGTAGTCGATCCAAGCAATCCGGCAGGAGTCAAGACCATCACCGTGAAAGATGCCATATTGCCAGACATGCCAGCCGGAGAATACCGTGTGACCATCGTTGCCAAAGACTATCTCGACAAAGACTATGATGACATAAGCCTCTGGAAAGAAGTACTGACATATGAAGGTAATGACAACTTCGTCACCTTGAACTATATACCTACCGACATCCCGAAAACCTATGCCATAACCCACGATACCACTGAACGATATGACATCACAGGACTTCGCTCAAATCCCTCTGTCCAAGGCGTCATCATCGAAAACGGTAGGAAATACCTGAAATCCAGTGCCGTCCGTTGAGAGTCCCACAGCCATGACATCTATGCCACCTTATTGTAAATTGCGCGCGTGTGAAAGGGCAAGCGCCCGACAGCCCTGATGACGATGGTCGAGGACACTGATAGTCACAACATGATTATCTGAGCAAATAAAAAGGAGCCTTTTCACGGCTCCTTTTTTGCGATATGTATGGCTGACAGGTATCAGTCGCTGAGTTTAGCCTTGATGAACTCACGATTGAGGCGTGCGATGTTGGCAATTGTCTCACACTTAGGGCAGACGGCCTCACAAGCGCGGGTGTTGGTACAGTTGCCGAATCCGAGTTCGTCCATCTTCGCGATCATGGCCTTCGCCCGCTTGGCTGCCTCAGGACGCCCCTGTGGGAGAAGCGCCAGTTGGCTCACCTTGGAGGACACGAAGAGCATGGCGCTGCCATTCTTGCAAGCAGCCACACACGCACCACAGCCGATGCATGAGGCGCAGTCCATTGCCTCGTCAGCGTTCTGCTTAGGGATGAGAATCGCATTCGCATCCTGAGGAGCTCCCGTGCGGACACTTACATAACCACCTGCCTGCATGATCTTGTCGAACGCCGCGCGGTCAACCATGCAATCCTTGATGATAGGGAAACCGGCACTGCGCCAAGGTTCCACGGTTATGGTATCGCCATCATTGAAACGACGGATGTAGAGCTGGCATGTGGTGGCGCCGCGCTCTGTCTTGCCATGAGGAGTGCCGTTGATGTAGAGCGAGCACATACCGCAGATTCCCTCACGACAGTCATGGTCGAAAACGAAAGGTTCCTTACCTTCCTCAATGAGTTGTTCGTTGAGGATATCAAGCATCTCAAGGAAAGAAGTGTCACCAGGGATGTCCTTCATTTCGCGTGACTCAAAATGACCTTTGTCCTTAGGACCATTCTGCTTCCAATACTTAATAGTGAATGATATATTCTTATCCATAGTGATCAATTCTTGTAATTACGGGTTTGTACATTGATTGCTTCGTATTCAAGTGGTTCCTTGATGAGTGAAGGAGCCTTGTCGTCAGAGCCCTCATACTTCCAGCAGCCGACATAGAAGTAGTTCTTATCGTCACGCTTCGCTTCACCTTCCTCTGTCTGGTACTCCTCTCGGAAGTGACCACCGCAGCTTTCGTTGCGTGAGAGTGCATCGTACGCGATGAGCTTACCCATAGTGAGGAAGTCATCAAGATGAACTGCCTTGTCGAGTTCGATATTGAGTCCCTCCTTAGTTCCGGGGATGAAGAGGTTGGTCTCGAATTCCTTGCGGAGTTCGTCGATTTTCTTGATGCCGGTCTCAAGACCTTCCTTCGTACGTCCCATTCCTATGTATTCCCAGCAGATATGGCCGAGTTCCTTATGGATAGAGTCAACGGAACGCTTTCCCTTGATGCTCATGAGGTGGTCGATGCGCGCCGACACAGCCTTCTCTGCCTGTTCGAACTCAGGTGCGGTAGTAGGTATATGCGGCCAGATTGACTGATCTGCGAGATAGTTCTGGATTGTGTATGGCAGAACGAAGTATCCATCCGCGAGTCCCTGCATGAGGGCACTTGCGCCGAGGCGGTTAGCGCCGTGGTCGGAGAAGTTGCACTCACCGATGGCAAAGAGTCCGGGGATACTTGTCTGAAGTTCGTAGTCAACCCAGATACCGCCCATCGTATAGTGTATGGCAGGGAAAATCATCATCGGCTTGTAGTAGTCGATACCGCCCACGGTCTTGACCTTCTCGCCTGGATTCACGTCTGTGATTTCCTCATACATGTCGAAGAGGTTGCCGTAACGCTGACGTACTATGTCGATGCCGAGACGCTGGATTGATTCCGAGAAGTCAAGGAACACGGCGAGTCCGGTGTTGTTGACTCCGAATCCCTTGTCGCAACGTTCCTTGGCGGCACGTGAGGCCACATCACGCGGGACGAGGTTTCCGAATGCCGGATAGCGACGTTCCAGATAGTAGTCGCGGTCTTCTTCCGGAATGTCCCATCCGTTCTTCGTTCCCGCCTGAAGCGCTTTCGCGTCCTCGAGTTTCTTAGGAACCCAGATTCGGCCGTCATTACGGAGTGACTCTGACATGAGCGTCAGCTTCGACTGCTTGTCACCATGTACCGGGATACATGTCGGGTGAATCTGCACATAGCAAGGGTTTGCCATGTACGCGCCCTTGCGGTAGCATGCGAGGGCGGCGGAGCAGTTGCACCCCATCGCGTTGGTCGAGAGGAAGTATGTGTTGCCGTATCCGCCTGTGGCGATGACGACTGCGTTTGCGGTGAAGCGTTCGAGCTTGCCTGTAACGAGGTTCTTGGCAATAATGCCACGGGCCTTGCCGTCGATGATGACTACGTCGAGCATCTCATAGCGAGTGTAGAGCTTGACCTTGCCCGCGTTGACCTGAGCGGAAAGAGCGCTGTAGGCTCCGAGCAGCAGTTGCTGACCGGTCTGGCCTTTAGCGTAGAACGTACGGCTGACCTGCGCGCCACCGAACGAGCGGTTGGCAAGAGTGCCGCCATACTCGCGTGCGAAAGGGACTCCCTGAGCCACGCACTGGTCGATGATGCTGTTGCTGACTTCCGCAAGACGATACACGTTGGCCTCGCGGGCGCGGTAGTCGCCACCCTTGACCGTGTCGTAGAAAAGACGATATACGGAGTCACCATCGTTCTGATAGTTCTTCGCGGCATTGATACCACCCTGAGCTGCGATTGAGTGAGCACGGCGTGGGGAGTCCTGAATACAGAAATTCAGCACGTTGAATCCCATCTCACCGAGACTTGCCGCTGCACTTGCGCCCGCAAGACCTGTACCCACTACGATGACATCAAGCTTCAGTTTGTTCTTTGGGTTGACCAAACGCTGGTGAGCCTTGTAATTGCCCCACTTCTCAGCAACCGGTCCTTCTGGAATTCTTGAATTTATCTGTGACATAGTGTTATTACTATTTAGCTATTTACGTTTTACTATTTAGAACTTATAAGCAACAGCAGCAGCCGAGACTCTGGAGATAGAAGAAGAGTGCGACTGCGACGAAGAGAAGCATGATGAGGGTGACGTAGATGGTGCCGATAATCCTCCAGCGCTTGAACCAGATGTGACCGTTCCAGCCGAGAGTCTGGATCGCGCTCCAGAATCCGTGAGTGAGATGGAACCAGATAGCGAGGAACCATACGATGTAGAGTCCGACGAACACAGGGTTGCCGAAGACATCCTGGATGTAGGCATATCCGTCCGTAGGAGCATGACCACCCATATAAGGCTGCCCGATGACCTCCGCGAACATCATGTTGTACCAGAAGTCCTTGAGGTGGATGAGGATGCCGATGACAATGATGAGTCCGAGAACGAACATGTTCTGCGAGGCCCACTCAACCTTGTCGGGTTTGTTAGTCACATAATACCGGTTGTTACCACGTGCCTTCTTGTTCTGGAGCGTGAGGATCAGTGCGTACACGAAGTGAATCACAGCAAGTGCCGCGAGTGCTAATGTAGCGACCAGTGCGTACCAGTTGGCACCCAAAAGTTCACAGATGGTGTTGTAGGCTTCTTTGCTGAAGATAGCGGCAACATTCATGCATCCGTGGAATGTGAGGAACAGAATCAGGCTGATACCCGTAACGGACATAACCACCTTCTTTCCTACTGATGAGTTAATTAACCACATGTCTTTTAGAGTTTAAAGTAATTATATAGATTTATAAGATATTTACTTGTCCGCAAAGTTACAAAAAAATTAGGAGTCAGGAGTCAGGAGTCAGGAGTTTTTTTCTCAAAACACGTTTTTTGGCGTTCGTCCATGCCTCCGTCCTGGCGCGAGGTCCCATGTGAAGCCGGCCTCATTCCTGCACATACACTCTCTGCACCCTCGTGGATATTCCGGTGAGGACTTCGTACGGAATCGTCCCGAGTGTATCGCTCAGCACCGTCACCGGCAGGTCTTTCCCGAAGATGATGACCTGATCGCCCTCCTTGCAGTCAATGTCCGTGACATCTATCATGCAGACATCCATGCAGATGTTCCCGACGTATTCCGCTTTCTTGCCTCCCACCAGACAGTAGCCGTTCCGGTTGCCCAGTTTCCGGTTCAGCCCGTCGGCATATCCGATGGGGATGGCTGCTATCCGTGAGTTCCGCTCCACATACGTCTTGCGGCTGTACCCTATGCTGTCACCTGCGGGAACGTCACGGATCTGCAGGATCGTGGTCTTCAGCGTAGTGACGTTATTGATGACCTTGTTGTCGCGAGGGTTGATGCCATAGAGCCCCAGCCCCAGACGCACCATGTCCGAATGGTAGCGAGGGAAGTGCTCGATGCCGGCGGAGTTGCAGATGTGGCGCAGTATCTTATGGCTGTAGGCTTCCTGCAGCCTGTCGCTTGCGGCGTCGAAGAGGGCGAACTGCCTGTGCGAGAACTCGTCGAACTGGTCCCCGTCGCTGCCCACGAAATGGCTGAACACCGAGCAAGGCACCACGGCATTCTGTTTCCTCAGACGCTTTGTCAGCCGGTCCATGTCCTTCTCCGGGTCGAAGCCGAGACGGTGCATCCCTGTGTCTATCTTTATGTGGATGGGGAAGTTGGTTATTCCCTCCTTCTCGGCCGCTGAGATCAGTGAGTCGAGCAGGTGGAATTCGTACACCTCAGGTTCGAGACTGTAGTCGAACAGCATCTTGAACGAGGTCATCTCCGGATTCATCACCATGATATTGGCTGTGATGCCGGCCTTGCGTAGTTCCATGCCCTCGTCAGCCACCGCCACGGCGAGGTAGTCCACGCCACGGTCCTGAAGCGTCTTGCCTATCTCAAGTGCGCCGGCGCCGTAAGCCGACGCCTTCACCATGCAGACCATCTTCGTGTCAGGCTGCATGAAGGAGCGGTAATAACTCACGTTGTCGGCCAGAGCGTTGAGGTTGACCTCGAGTATCGTCTGGTGGACCTTCAGGGTGAGGAGGTCCGAAAGCCTGTCGAACTGGAACTGCCGGGCTCCTTTTATCAGGATGAACTCGTTGCTGAGGTTGTTGAAGAGGTCACTCTCTATCAGTTCGTCGGTATCATGGAAGAAATGGCTCTCCATGTAGAAATAGTCGGCGCACGAACCAATCTCCGGACCCACCCCGATGAACTTCCTGATGCCTCTGCTCTCGGCCATCTCGGCAACCCTCTTGTATATGGTTCGCGGGGACTCTCCGCTCTGGAGTATGTCACTGAGTATCAGCGTACGTCTCTGCTCCTTCGTATCCGGCCGGCGGCTCATGAAGTCGAGGGCTATGTCGAGTGAGTGGATGTCGGAGTTGTATGAGTCGTTGATGAGCGTGCATCCGTTCTTGCCGTCCTTCACCTCAAGACGCATGGCCACTGGCTCGAGGGTCCGGAAGCGAGGGAGGAGAGCCGGAAGCGACAACGCCGGCAAGTACGACCTCAGGGCTATGCAAGTGGCAAGGCAGGTCAGTGAGTTCTCTATGGATGCGTCGTCGATGAACGGGATGCCGTACTCATATACGTTCCCCTCTTGGTCCTTGCATCTGACGCGGGCATCCACGTCTGTCTTCTCCGCCGCGACTACTTCAAGCCATTCCGGTGACACCACCTTCTCACAGTTGCGGAACAGTTTCATCTTCTCCATCCTCTTCTCCCCTACCGAGCCGAAGTTCTCCTGATGCGCCTGGCCTATGTTGGTGAGCACACCCACCGTAGGGCGTATGATACGCTCCAGTTTATCCATCTCCCCCACATGTGAGATTCCGGCCTCTATGATGGCCAGGTCATGATGCTTGTCCATCAGCCATAGCGAGAGCGGCACTCCGTACTGGGAGTTGTAGCTTCTCGGCGAACGGCAGACATTGAAGTCGGGCGAGAGCAACTGGTAGAGCCACTCCTTCACCGTGGTCTTTCCGTTGCTCCCTGTTATCGACACCACCGGGGTGTCGTACTGCTGACGGTTGTGAGCGGCAAGCGTCTGCAACGCTTCGAGCGTGTCATTGACCACGAGGAAATTGCATAGCTTGTAGCCCTCCATCTCGAACGGAATCCTGCTGACCACGAAGTTCCTCACTCCCCGGCGGTACAACTCATCGATGTATCTGTGCCCGTCGTTCTTCCGTGTCGTCAGGGCGAAGAACAATGTCTCTTCCGGGAAACACAGCGAACGGCTGTCAATCAGCAGCCAGTTGATGACCGCGTCCTCGCATCCCCTCCGCTCCGCATGAATCACACGCGTGATGTCGCTTACTTTGTACATATCGTGATATGGTTTTCTTTCCTTCTCTGTCGTTCGTGTTCCGATGTCCTCTGGCGTGTCTGCGGCGAGAAGAACTCCTCCTGGAATCGTTCCCAGATATAATCGACGGCGACACCCGATGGATGGACCATGTCCTCGGCATAGAACCGGTAGTCGCGCAACTCATCCATCATCAACTCGTAGGCAGGGAAATACACGCACCTGTCAGGAAACATCCCGCACAGTCCGTCGATGGCAAGGAGCAGCGTTGACTTGCTCAGCTGGTTCTCATGGAAACCGTCCTTCTTGTGGCGTATCGGACTGACCGTGAACAAGAACCTCGTCCTGCCATTATGCGATGCCCAGTCCGTGATGATTCCCGCCCACGTCTCCGTTATCTCCCCGACGGTCAGCCGCTCCCTCCGGAAAAGCCGGTCGGGCTGCTTCCTGCAGTTCGCCACAATCAGACCGCTCGCTTTCAGACGGTATATCCATGCCGTGCCGAAAGTCACGAACACATAGTCATAGTCCCTTGTCAGCGCAGCGTCATGATCGGCCTTTGAGTGCAGCCAGTCGAAGAACGCGCGGTCGCGTTCGCCAGTGGGTTTCAGAAGCTCGGTTAGGGCAGAGGCAATCGACGCCGGGTTATACAACGTGCCGAGGGGATTGACCACACAACGAAACCCTCCGTTGACGAGTTTCTCACCTATGCTGTCCGAGAAGCAACTCCCAAGTAGCAAAAAGTCATCATCATGACTCATCGCCAGACCCGTCTTGCCAATGTCAACCTTCGTCCTGAAATCCATATTGACTGCAAAGTTAGTGCAAACTGAGGGAAATACAAAAAAAATGTCGGCTTATTTCGCATTTTCATTCCACCGGCGCGGCATCCTGGCAGTTCGTCGCCACCGATAGACTCGACACGCCTGACCTCCGGCAAGCACAAGGCACAAAGCCAGACACGCCACTCACAGACACCTCACGACAGAAGGCAGTCGTAAGTCTCAGGAGACACTTGCTTGCGGGCGGGAGCCGTTCGGGAGGGGAATCACGATGTGATGGATGAAGCAAGAGAATAGGGATATGGCTGAACTCGCCGGCACAGCCGGCACTTGACATCTCATGCGACAGCGGTTTGTGTCGGTGCGGTCAGCGGCTGGACACTTGGCAGAGCGCTTTCATCATGTGATGAAGGTTGGTAATGGTTGCTATGAAAGATTAGTAATGTTATCATGGGAAGGTTAGTAATGTTTCGGTGGAAAGGTTAGTAATGTTTCCATGTGAAGGTTAGTAATGTTTCCATGTGAAGGTTAGTAATGTTTCCATGTGAAGGTTAGTAATGTTTCAGTGGAAAGGTTAGTAATGTTTCATAGCGTTCATGCGATACTTGCAGAGCGTGAGTGACCTATCAGGTGAGTGGACGGGCGATGGGAGATGAGGGAGGATGCGATGGGAGGTGAGAGAGGATGCGATGGGAGGTGAGGGTGGATGCGATGGGAGATGAGGGTGGATGCGATGGGAAGAGAGGGTGACGTGGCGGAGGAGCGGGCGACGTGGTGGTCTTCCGGCGTGGCGGAGCAGGTCATGGCGGTATGGCGGTGGGGTGCTCCGGAGTATGGTCATGGGGTGCTCCGGAGTATGGTCATGGGGATGGGGGAGACTGCAAGGCCTTGCGCTCGCCAATGGGCGGCGTAGCGGTGGCCTGACCGCAAAAAACATCATTATTATTTGGCGGTTACATATTGTTTTTGTACTTTTGCGGTACGAACCTGAATTCGCAAGACTGACTATTAACAATCATACTATTACATTATGGGAAAGAACTTCGCTTTTATCGTTTCCGCGTTCTTGCCACTTGCCATGAACGCCCAGACCCTCAGACTGACAGACATGACCCTGGAGCAATTCATGGATGGAGGGGCAAATGGTTTCAGTTTCCAGAAATACACCTCAGCCGACGGTTTCTCGGACTTCGCCGTGTGCAGCGACAGCAGCACGGTGAACTACGTGGACGTCTATCAGGTGGAGCATGTCGGCGGTAGGCTGATATGCGAGATTGACGGTGTGGTTAACAACGGAGAGCTCACATGGGCGAGCAACACGAGGACTGCCTGGCATGACTCGCTGTTCGTGAACGTCAGGAACGACAGCAAGAGCAGGTTCGTCTATGTGGGCTTCGACCCTCGCGAGGGCTATGGTTTCGAGTTGAACGGCAACGACGAGAAGACGGCGGCCATCAACTTCACGGCCCCGGAGGATGGTTGTTACCGGTTCAGCGGCAGCGTCATCCGCCAGGACATCGGAGAGGGGTTCGGGAGTCTCGACATCGTTCCGCTGTTCAGGTTCGGGAAGGATTTGGGCACCGTGCTGGAGACCGGGCTTGACTTCCCTTACACGTCCACGGCAGGAACGAGGCCTGACTGGGACGGCACAAGCAGCAGCCTTGCCGGCGGCGGTGGGTGTCGCTACCTGGACCAGGAGCCTACGGCCTTCACGTTCGCCATGAACCTGAGGAAGGGCGACATCGTGTCGTTCGTGGAGGACACGAGGAACGTGCCGTTGAACTCGGCATGGGCGCGTGACTTCCAGGCGCGTAGTTTCATGCAGTCGCTCGACGCCGAGAAGGTTGACGCGAGCGAGGCCGCGGGCGAGGACCTGTTCGTTGACCCTTACAGGACGGTGGACTTCGGAGCCCTCATCGACTATATCGACGAGTTGGAGCAGGACATCATAGGGATGGAGGTCGGAACCGACTTCGGGCAAGTGAGCCGTGAGAGCGTGGATGCTTTCTACGCTGTCGTGGAGCAAATCCGTCAGGACCACGAGAACGGTAGGATCAACTCGCTCAACGAGGCGACGTACTACGAGAAGGTGAGGGCAGCCTACGACGCCGTCGTGGCCTCGGAGGTGAGGATGGACCTCGGCTGCGAGGGCAACTACGTCCTCTGGAACGGTGTGAAGGGCGATGACGGCAGCATCACCGTGACCGGCGACGCCGAGCTCATGTCGCACAACGAGGACGCGCCTTGGGGCTTCTACCGCCACAGCAACAACGGCACCTACACCAGGCTGACAGCCCATGACTCATCGAACCAGAGCAAGGAGGTGGCATGGTACAAGGGGTCGAACGACTGGTTCTACATCACCGATAACGGTGCGTTCCACCCAATGACGAGCGACGCTCCGACTGTCGTCTTCAAAGCTCCTGAGGACGGAATATACAACGTGATATACAATGTGGTGAGACCAAACCCCAACCCGAAGGTGGAGAACCCGCTCTACGTCAGGAACTTCTTCCATAAGGGCGGCCTGCAGACGGTGGAGTACAAGACAGGCGACGTGAACAACGACATCTATGCGGTGGAATACGGCAGCGTGGCTAATGACGGCATGGGTGGCATGGCACCGGTGGATGGCAATTTCTATGTTTACATGAAAGCCGGTGACGTGGTCACGACGGAGATTGACTGCTACACCACCAACAGGAACAGCAGCGCCGGAACCCAGTTCAACAAGTTCTTCATCATCTCACGCATCAACGAGGAAGAGCCTATCACAGCCAAGATGGCGGCTGAGAGCGGCAAACTGTTCTTCAACCTCTACGAGGCCGGTGACCCTACCAGGCTCACCAACGCCATCTACGACGCCGTGACCATCATGGACGAGATCGGCGAGGAGAACATCGGACACGAGAGCGGCAAATACGACGAGACCCTCTACCAGACTCTCCTGGGTCTTCTGGAGGAGGCGTCGGCCGCCATCGACGCCGCCGAGGCAGGCGACCCGACGTGGGACCAGAGCAGCCTTGACGCCCTCGCCGGCAAGATACAAGCCGCAGCCAGCAGCCTCAAGGAGTCGCGCTATCCGTTCGAGAAGGTCATCGTGGGCGAGTTCAGGGTGAACACCACCGACGGGAAACACTTCGCCCAGACGAACATGTCAACGTCAACCCACTATTACGCAGCCATGAAGAACGAGGCCGACCTGCAGGCTTATTGCGACAAGAACGCCATGGAATACTCAGACCTGAACTTCAACTTCCTCTTCGCCGACAACGGGGAGAGCGGCACCACCATATCGGGCACCGACGGTTTCGTGACCCGCGACGGCTATGTCGAGACCAATGGCTCAGCACCTGACTCGTTCCGTT
This sequence comes from Bacteroidaceae bacterium, assembly GCA_024398405.1. GTDB lineage: Bacteria > Bacteroidota > Bacteroidia > Bacteroidales > Bacteroidaceae > Colivivens. The sequence goes on along the minus strand of JAKSJE010000003.1, from coordinate 33,198 downwards.
TCTGGACAGTCAACGAGGATGACGAGAACTTCGCGATACAGAGAATGGCAGACAACCTGTACTGGAAGAGCACGTTCACATGGAAGTCACCTTACGACAAGGTGGACACCAACGCCAAGGCCGACTACTGCTTCCAGCTCGAGTCCGTCAGTCCTGACTGCATCGAGAGCGCCGACAACGGCATCAGGACCGTGGTGAGCACCAGGTACTACAGCCTCGACGGCAGGGAAGTGAGCGGCAGTGCGCGCGGTGTCGTGATCAGCAGGCAACTCCTCGAAAACGGAATGACCATATCAAGGAAGACACTCCTGAGATGAACGACATGAGACGGAAAAGACATTCGCTGCTTGTAGGCCTGGCGCTGGCCGTCTCGGTCAGCGCCGGGGCCCAGGTGGATCACTCCTCGCTCGCCACCGCTGTCGGGAGCGCGGAGGAGTTCCTCAGCTCAATCGACCAGTCGAAATACCCCAAAGGAGCCATAGCAGACTACCGTGACGCCATCGACATAGTCAGGCATGTGGTGAACGGACAGACCTGTGAGACGCAGACTCAGGTAATCACATACAGAAACATGCTCAACACGGCAAAGACGCGGTTGCAGGCAGCCAAGGGAAAGAAATTCGACATCAGCGACATCCGCGCCGGGTATGACCCGGAGGGTCGCGGGTTCGTCCATCCCGGCGGACTGCATACCCAGGCGGACTTCGACAGGATAAAGCGGCAGCTCGCCGCCAAGGAACCGACTGTCACCGCGGCGCACAAGGTGCTCACGTCGGCTGCCTACGCACAGCCATCGGCAGCCACATACCCTACCGCGTCTATCATAAGAGGCGGCACTGGCGACAACTACATGAACGCCGCCAAAGGCGCTGCCATAGCATACCAGAACGCACTGAGATGGAAAATAGACGGAAACACGAAATGCGCCGACCACGCCGTGGACGTTCTGATGGCATGGTGCGACGGTTGCAAGGCGATAGAGGGCGGCAGTGACGCGAGGCTGGCAACCGGCATCTACGGCTACGAATTCGCACAGGCCGCTGAGCTGATGCGTGACTACGAAGGCTGGAGCCGTGAGGACTTCCGCCGCTTCCAGAGGTGGATGCTGGACCTGTGGTACCCGAATGCCATCAACTTCCTCAGGGCGAGGAACGGCACATGGGAGAACGCCGGCACATGGTGGCAAGCACCGGGTCACTACTGGAGCAACTGGGGACTCTGCAACGTGCTCTGCTGCATGAGCATCGGTGTGCTCTGCGATGACGTGTTCATCTACAACCAAGGCATGTCGTTCTTCAAGTACGACCAGGTGGGCACGTTCAAAGACCCGCGCGTCAGCGTCCCTATCCTCGCTGACGGTCTGACGGACTTCCTCGGCAATCTCGTAGTGACCACCACGGAATGGGAAGGCTACGACGGCGCTTACGGCAAAGTGGGTCAGATGAACGAGAGCGGGCGAGACACGGGACACGCCGCGATGGCACTGGGCCTTGCAGTGGATATCGCTCACATGGGGTGGAACCAGGGCGATGACCTCTTCGCGCACATGGATCACAGACTGGCCGCCGGCATCGAGTATGTCGCCGCGCAGAGCCAGAACGTGCAGAACCTGCCGTGGACGAACTACCACTACTACACCAGCGGCTTCTACATCACTGACAGCAGGTCGTGGCTGATGACCGAACCGGCGCTCGGCGTGCAGATACGTCCCATCTGGGGCACTGTCATCGGCATATACGAAGGAGTGAAAGGCGTGAGGATGCCTTATTCCGAAATGGCCTACAAGGACATGGGCATCGACAATGGCGGACTGGGTTCGACAAGCGGCGGATATGACCACCTGGGCTATTCGGTGCTGATGAACACGAGGGACGGCATCGCCGGGAAGGACGAGATACCTACCGAGCTGACGGGACAGATAGAGTACGGCGGAAAGACCTACAAGCAGACTGACGCCGGAGGTCTGAAGAACACATACAGCCTGACGCCGGTCAACGAGAGAGGAGTGAGTCCCGGCACTGAGGTGAGGTTGCACCCTATGCTTCCCGAAGGAGTGACCGACACCGGGAAATGGCAATGGGAGACAGGCGAGACCTCGCGTGACATCACCGTCAGCGCGGACAGGTCAAGGCTGTTCCGCGTGACCTACACCAACGAGCATGGTGTGGAAAGCCATCTGGCCTTCTCTATCGCCGTCAAGGGCGACGCCCGGGACGCCAGGGTGATAACGTCCATCGAGTATGACGGGAAGACCATGGACGGTACGGACATCACCGTGATGTATGGCAGCAAAGTGAAGCTGAGCGTCCATGAACGAGGTGACTGGAACGACTACGCATGGGACAATGGCTCCACGGAGAGGGAAATCACCATCCAGCAGATAGCCAACGACCGGGATGTTGACTGTTATGTGATAACCCAGAGCGGCCGCAAGCAACTCGTCACATTCCACATCAAGGTGATGAAGATAAGACCGGACATCGTCGTGAACGGTACGACAATCGAGAACACGCCGTCATACATCGCGAGGAAGGATGACGACATAGTGCTGTCGCCGTCGGTCGGTGAGCCTCTCGGCTACGGCAGCTGGAAGTGGGACGATGGTTCTGCGGACGGCACACTCTCCCTCGGCAGGGTCGTCTCGTCCCAACTGGTCACCGCGACATATTCCCTGGACGGTCAGGACATACCTGTCAGATACGAGATTCTGGTGCCGGAGCAGTCGAACCGAGTCGTGGAGAACGGGAACTACCGAATCAGACACAGGGGAAGCGGCCTGTTGCTGACACGCGTAGGTGACGCCGCCGGGTTCCGTCAGGAGGACAAGACGCTCGCCCAGGTGTGGAACATACAACACCCTGAGAACAGCTACCGCTCAGAGATCATATCGCTCACCGACAGCATGGTGATGAAGAAGGACGGGGCGTTCTACAGCCTGAAGCTCAGACCTTTCCGTTTCCTTTACGCCGAAGGCACTGATTATGTGGCCATATTCAATTCATCAAATCGCTACTGGTATCTCACCCCGGACGGCACTTTCGTACCTGACGAGAAGACAGCACTCGATGGATTCGACTTCGAGCTGCTGCCGTTCAGCGACGAAGAGATGACTGGGATAGCGACAGTGGCAGACAGCCGCAAGGGTGGCGAACGCTATTTCAGGCTCAACGGTGAGAGCGTAGCCAATCCGGGCAATGGAATCTTCATCGTAAGATATCCCAACGGCATGACCAAGAAGATTCTCAGACGTTAGAAACCGACTGGCAAGTGAAGATGATATGAGACAGTTCTTACTTATCTCGCTGTTCACCATATGTGCCGCGGCGAAAGGGCAGGTGATTTTCGCAGACTATAGCGACCCCGACGTCTGTGTGGGGAGGGATGGTGAGCTTTGGATGACGGCGAGCAGTTTCCAGTGCTGTCCCGGACTGCCCCTTCTGTCGAGCAGGGACGGCCAGGACTGGACTCTTGCTGCTTATGCCCTGAAGGCACTCGTCCCTGCCGGCCATTACGACACAGTCCGTCATGGATGTGGCGTCTGGGCTCCGAGCATCAGGTTCCATAACGACACCTACTATATCTACTGGGGCGACCCAGACTACGGAATCCTCATGACGAAAAGCCATGACCCGCGAGACGGATGGTCGGAGCCGGTGATGGTCGTCGAGGGCAAGGGGCTGATAGACCCATGTCCGCTCTGGGATGATGACGGACGATGCTATCTGGTGAACGCATGGGCGTCGAGCCGTTGTGGGTTCAACAGCATACTGACCGTCAGGGAACTCACGGCCGACGGCACCAAGGCGTTAGGACTGCCGAGGATGGTGTATGACGGGCAAGTGGCAGGCAACCATACGGTCGAGGGTCCGAAACTCTACAGGAGAGACGGATGGTACTACATCCTTGCTCCTGCCGGTGGTGTGGAGAAGGGATGGCAGCTGGCACTGAGAAGCAGGAACGTCTTCGGACCGTATGAGACCAAGGTGGTGTTCCACTGGGACGGCATACACCAAGGCGGCTGGGTCGGTGATGACTTCTTTGCCTTTCAGGACAGAGGAGCATACGGAAGAGTGGTGCACAGGCTGAAAGTCAGCATGAATGACGGATGGCCGATGATGAGATACGAAGCGGCAATCGACAAGCCCAAGAGCGTAGGCGGTGCGCCACAGTATCAGTGGCACGCCAACTACCAGGAAGTGTTCGGGTTCGAGACGGCTGAGGGAACGAGAGTGTACGGACATAGTACCGACGGCTCATTCAGGAATCTGTGGGAAGTGCCCAACCTCTATCTGAGAAAGTTCGACGGTGAATGCTTCTCCGACACTTTGCGGCTTAGGGTAACCGCCACTGACAGTTCCCAGGAAAGCGGGTTCGTCATCATGGGGCGTGACTACATGCGACTGTCATTGAGACTTGACGGCGGACAATTCATCCTCAGCCGGATAGAATGTCATGATGCCGACAATGGCGGGACAGAGGCAGAGGAACGCCTGACATCAGTGCCTGCGAGACGTTACAACGCCGGGGCTCTTGACAACTATGAGTGCATGGTATGGGTGAGGATGGAATGCAGCAAGGGAGCACTGTGCAGAATCGCGTTCAGTACTGACAACAGACGGTACACTGACCTTTCCGCTCCTTTCCAGGCACGAGTCGGGAAATGGATAGGCGCGAAATACGGAGTGTTCAGCATCAGTTCCGGCAAACAGCGCGGATGGGTGGAATTGATACGGAACTAAGGACTATTCAGCAATCAAAACGAGAGACAATATGATCAGGACCATTCTCATGATGTCAGCAATGCTTCTCAGCATCAGCCTGGAAGCCCAGATGATTGCTGTATATCCCGTGGACAAGGAGAGTCTGACAAAAATCCATGATTTCAGTGTTACGGCAAGCGGGCTTGAGGTGCCGGTGTATCAGTGTCAGGTGAACCCAAGACGTAAAGTCCAGACGGCCTCATGGTGCCAGTTCGGAACCGAGAAGGGCGAAACCATGGAGGTCGTATATCACAAGGGCAAAATCCGTTCAGCGGTAGTGCGCCCTGCCTCGAAAGGCATCAAGCACGAGGTGCTGAACGATTCCACTATACGGTTCAGGGTTCCGAAGGTGACGATGAACAGGAGTTACAGTCTGACGGTGGAGGTGAACGGCGACAGGGAGCACAACCTGCATGTCTTCGTTGACGGACCTGAGCCAGAAGTGCCCACGGCACCTGACCCAGACTCGAAGGACTCGATTCTGTGGGAGACGGTCAGCAGCCATGACGTCTTCGTACAGCATCCCCGTCTGATCTACTTCGGTCCTGGCATCCATAAGCCGAAAGACCTGCCAAGTGGTGAAATCAAGATTCCGAGCAACTGTACGGTATATATGGCGCCCGGTGCCATCGTCCGCGCGAGACTCATCGTGGATCATGCCGAGAATGTCAGAATCATCGGCAGGGGCGTAGTCCTCGGAGCCTTGAGAGGTGTGGAGATAACCTATTCCAAGAACGTACTCATCGACGGACTCACTGTCATCAACCCTCAGCACTACACAGTCTTCGGCGGACAGTCCGAGGACATCACCATAAGGAACCTGCGTAGTTTCTCGCGCCATCCGTGGAGCGACGGCATCGACCTGATGTGCTGCAGGAACGTGACCGTGGAGGATGTGTTCCTCAGAAACAACGACGACGCCTTCGCTCTCTACAATCACCGTTGGTGGTATTGGGGAGGTAGCGGCAATTTCCATATCAGACGCGCTACGATATTCAGTGACCTGGCAAGGCCGTTCAACATAGGTTGTCATGGTGACGACCGTGCCGAGACCGGTGAGGTGCTGAGGGATGCGTTCATCGAAGACTGTGATGTGCTGTCGGCTGACGGCAGCGGCATATGCCAGATCAACACAGGCGACCAGAACCGCGTGGAGAACGTCCATTTCAAGAACATCAGGATTGAGGACGTCATCCAGACACGTCTCTTCAATGTCCAGCCAATCTTCTCCGACAAGTACAACCGATGTCCTGGCGGGGATATCAGAGGCGTGTGGTTCGAGGATATCTTCTACAACGGCGATGAGGCACGTCTGCAGAAGAGCATATTCAAGAACTACGATGACACGCACACCATCGGAGACATCCATTTCAGTAACATACGGGTCAACGGCAAGACCGTGAAATTCGAAGACATAAAATAACCATAACGGGTAGGCTCATGAGACCACCCCCATAAACCAAACACACATGAGATATCTTGTTCTTTCGTTGCTTCTGCTGCATTTTCCATTGTGCACATTCTCACAGCCACTTCGTCATCCGGGCATCATCATATCCCGGGAGTCACTCGACAGGATGAAGGGATATGTCACAAACCGCACTGAGCCAGTCTTCTCCGCATATCAGGCTCTCGCCGAAGACGAACGCGCCCAACTCAGCTACCAGCCCCATGGTCCCTACCCCATCGTGGCAAGAGACGGCAAGCACGCAAGGACGAAAGGCGGCAGCGAGAAGGATTTCACCGCTGCATTCTACCATGCGCTTCTCCACGGCATCACCTCCGATGATGCCCATGCCAGAAAAGCGATGGCAATCATCAACGCGTATGCGGACTCGCTCCGCTCACTCGATGGGCATGACGCTCCGCTCTGTTGCCTGCAGGGGTTCTATCTCGTCAATGCCATGGAACTGTTGCGCTCAAAAGCATCGGATGCGGAGAAAGGCAAGTGGAAGGACATGCTCGTGAACGTGTTCCTCAAGACGATAGACAAATTCGAGGACGACAGTCCATACGCCAACGGTAACTGGGGTGCGGCAGTGAACAAGATGAGGATGGCGATCGCCGTCTTCACTGATGACAGGGCACTCTATGAGAAGGCCAAGCTGATGTTCCTCAACTGCAATGACAACTCCTCGCTGCCGAATTACGTCTCAGAGACCGGTCAGTGCCAGGAAACCGGACGCGACCAAGCCCATGCACAGTTGGGTGTTGGCAACATGGCGGAGATTTGCGAGATTGCATGGAACCAGGGTGACGACCTCTGGGGCGCGTATGACAACAGGATGCTCAAGGCGTATGAATACATGGCTAAATACAACCTCGGATATGATGACATTCCTTTCTCCACTTGGTCGGACTGTACCGGACTCTATTGCAACTGGACCGTTCCGAGTGCGCAGCAGAGAGGCGTGTTCCGCCCTATCTACGAACTGGCATACGCTCATTTCGTAGGTCGGCAGCACTTGTCAATGCCTTTCACATCCATGGTTCTCGGCAAAGCGGGGAAAGCACGCCCTGAGAAGAAGACCGGCAACTGCGACGCCATATCTCCTGCATCGCTGTTGTTCTTCAACGAAACCAAAGTGGATATGAGGACCTCACGACCGAAAGTCAGGAGTCTTGAAAGCAAGAGCGAGGTATATACCTACGACGCACCTGATGGAGCGCCTATGAAGGATGACTATGAAGTGCTCGTCCAGGCCCGTGGTTCAAAGGACTGGAACCATGTCGATACTTACATGGCGAAAGTCAACGCCGCACTTGCCGACGGTCAGCATAAGGTCAGCCAGATCTCATATGCCGTGTTCGACTTCAGCGGAAGCGTCAATGTGAAGGTCATCAGCAAGAAACGCAAATACAAGACCGCTAAAATCAGGCCGACGTATCGGGGTGTCATCGCAAACGTTCTGAACGACAGCGTACTTACCTTCAGTTTGTTCCAACCTGAGAATATCAGTGTCGAGTTCGACGGCAGCATCTCTGACAACCTGCTTGTCTTCACTGGCAAGCCCGCAGCCAGAGCCGATGTGGTCCGGAAAGAGGCCCAGAGCAACAAACGGAGGTTCGTGGTCGTCCCTGACGGCTATTACGACAGAGGCGACGGACTCAGGTACATCCAGAACCTGATGCCAGAGAGCAAGTCGATGAAAGTGAACGCAGTCGATGTGACCGGCTCGTCCGCCCCCGTGGCCAAGGACATCATCAGGATTCCTTCCAACACCACCGTGTATCTCTCGCCGGGAGCATATATCAACGGGACGTTCGCCATAGAGGACGCATCTGACGTGAGCATCATCGGCCGGGGCATCTGCAGACCTGACGACGGCTACGAAGGCGCACATGTCCATCGCAGCCGCAATGTCCTTATCGATGGGTTGGTCCTGTGCACCTGTCCTATAGGCGAGAGCAGCAACGTCATGCTGCATGACGTCAGAAGCATCTCCCACCCGGGATGGGGCGACGGACTCAATGTCTTCGGCGGCAGCAGCGACATAACGTTCGACCGGGTGTTCTGCCGCAACAGCGACGACTGCACCACGGCATACGCGACAAGAAAAGGATTCAAGGGAAGTGTGAGCAACATCAGGATGACCAATTCCACGCTGTGGGCAGACGTGGCACATCCTATCTTCATAGGTCTTCACGGCGCCGGCTCGCTCGTCGAGAAAGGAGTACCGGCAGACAGCATCGTGGGACTTGTATATGAGAACATCGACATCCTCGGGCAGGAGGAGCCTCAACTGGACTACCAGGGGTGTCTCGCCATCAACGTAGGCGACAACAACCTGGTCCGCGACGTGCTGTTCGAGAACATAAGGATTGAGGACATACGGCATGGAAGCATCCTTCAGGTCAAGGTCAGCAACAATGCGAAATACTGCACCGCCGTCGGTCGTGGCGTCAGGGATGTCAGTTTCAACAACATAAGATACAATGGCCGTGAACCAGGCATGTCTCTTATCCTCGGTTATGACAGCCTCCACAACGTCAGCAACGTGGTATTCAGGAATCTCAGGCTGAACGGAAGGGTAATCCATGATGCCATGCCTGGCAAGCCAGGATGGTACAAGACAGCGGATATGGGTGGCATTTTCCTCAATGACCACGTTGAGGGCATAAGGTTCGAGAAATAGAACCGCCCGACGGCTCCGTGGCATCGGATTCCGCAAAAATATTTCCGCGGATTAAAAAAAATCCGTACCTTTGCCACCGGTAGCCGTAGCGGTGCATGTTTGTCCTTGTTTTGTCGCTATCACATGGATGCCATGAATCGCTGGTTATCAATTTTTCAATAACTGTTTCTCGCTGAACTGACATTAATATCACTCTTGACAATGAACAGGACTCTTCATCTCATCTGCATGCTCGGACTTTGGGTCTCCGTACAAGCACAGAACCCTTGTATCCATCATCTCTACACAGCCGATCCCGCTCCGGTGATTCACGAAGGCAACGACAGCCTGTATGTCTATTGTGACATCGACGAGGGCGGCCGGTTCTTCACAATGAACGAGTGGAGGGTGTTCTCCACGGTCGATATGGTCAACTGGACCGATCATGGGTCCGCACTTCCTCTTTCGGCCTTTGCCTGGGCAGGTAAGAACTCAGCCTGGGCAAGCCAGTGCGTGAAGAGAGGTGACTACTATTACTGGTATGTCTGCGCACAAAAGGATAAGGACTGGAAACACGGAATCGGGGTGGCGCGGAGCAAAAAGCCATCGGGTCCATTCACCGATGCCTTAGGCAGACCGCTGATATGGACTGACACCGGTGGGGACATCGACCCGACCGTCTTCATAGATGACGACGGCCAGGCATATCTTTACTGGGGAAACAACAAGGTAATGTATGCCAGGCTGAATCCCGACATGATCTCATACGACACATCGGTGGGCGACAACGGATGGGTGACAGTGCCGATGACGGCACAGTCCTTCGGTGGGGTGAAGGACAACGACAAGGAAAAGAAAATCATCGGCAGGGATGCCTACGAGGAAGGCCCGTGGCTCAGTAAGAGAGACGGCAAGTATTACCTCTCGTATGCCGCGGGCGGCGTTCCTGAACACATAGCATACTCCATGAGCGACAGCCCAGAAGGTCCATGGCTCTACCAGGGGCAGGTGATGCCTTTGCAAGACACCGGCTCGTTCACTAATCATAGCGGAGTAATCGACTACAAGGGAAAGTCCTATTTCGTCTATCATACAGGCCGACTTCCAGGAGGTGGCGGCTTCTCACGTTCGTTCGCCATAGAGGAATTCAGATACAACGCCGACGGAACCATCCCGGAGCTCAAAGCCACAGATGCAGGTGTGCCGGCAATTGCCACGCTGAGCCCTTACATCCGTCAGCAGGCGGAAACCATGAACTGTGGAGAACACATCAAGGTGGTCGGCAACGAGGCAACCGGGGTGTATGTGTCAGACATATCCGAGAACAGCAGCATCAGGGTTAAGAACGTGGATTTCGGCATCAAGAAAGCAAAAAGGTTTCTTCTCAGATACGCATCGGACGGAGGACGTGTGCTCTTGGTCATAAGACTTGATGGCAAGGATGGAGTTGAGATAGCAAGGATGCAGCTGGGCGACACCAACGGCAAGCTGACGGAATGCTCCACAAGGATACAGGGCAAAGTAACCGGCATTCATGACATCGTATTCACTTTCGAGGAAGCAAGCGAGGCTGGCACCATGAAACTTGACTGGTGGCAGTTCAGAAGATAACTCAGGCAATAGGACGTGGCAGCGGGAAGCCCGCAAACACACAAAAACGTACTCTTCCACGAAAAAATCGTGCCTATGGGGTGAATTGGGCTTTGTAGGGGTGAATTGAGTGGTTTGCTATGAAAAAAACACCTGTTTTATTTTGTCGTTCGCTCTTTTTACACTAAATTTGCAGTTTAACAGTGTTAATATGACTGACAGCATCGTAATCATCCCGACATACAACGAGAAGGAGAACATTGAGAGAATCATCAGGGCTGTGTTTGCGCTGAATAAGGCATTTCACATCCTCGTGATCGAGGATGGTAGTCCTGACGGCACTGCTGACATCGTCAAGAAACTGATGGCTGATGAATTCGGGGACAGGTTGTTCATCATCGAGCGCTCTGGCAAACTCGGTCTTGGCACCGCATACATCACCGGTTTCAAATGGTGTCTGGAGCATAGCTATGATTATGTGTTTGAGATGGATGCTGATTTCTCTCACAATCCTGATGACCTGCCGAGGTTGTACAAAGCCTGCCATGACGAAAGCAACGACGTGGCTATCGGCTCGAGATACATCACAGGCGTGAATGTGGTGAACTGGCCTATGAGCAGGGTGCTTATGTCATATTTCGCGTCGAAATATGTCAGGTTTGTCACTGGCATGAAAATCAATGACACGACCGCTGGTTTCGTTTGCTACAGAAGAGAGGTGCTGGAGGCGATTAACCTGGATGCCATCAGATTCAAGGGATATGCCTTCCAGATAGAGATGAAGTACACGGCGAACAGGCTTGGATTCAGGATAAAGGAGGTGCCTGTGATATTCGTCAACAGGGTGGAAGGCACATCGAAGATGAGCGGTGGCATATTCAGCGAAGCGCTTTTGGGCGTTATCAGACTCAGGTTAGGTCTATGAGGACGATTATCATAAACGCTACGATAGTCAACGAAGGCGAGACATTCAAGGGTTTCGTGGTAAGTGATGGCAGCTTCATCACCAAGGTCGGGAGGGGTCGCTGCGACATCATGCCATCGGAAGGTGACGAGGTCGTCGAGGCCGACGGACTGTACCTGTTGCCTGGCGTGATAGACAGTCAGGTGCATTTCCGTGAGCCGGGGCTTACCTCGAAAGGCGACATCGACTCTGAAAGCCGTGCGGCAGCCGCTGGCGGAGTGACTTCGTTCATGGATAATCCTACTACTGTTCCCGCCACCACGAGCATCGTGCTTCTGGAGGACAAGTTCCGACTGGCCGCTGAAAAGAGCCATGTGAATTATTCGTTTTACTACGGAGGCACCAAGAGCAATATCGATACGCTGAAGAATCTGGATCCGGCTCATGTATGCGGTGTGAAGGTGTATATGGACGATGACAGTCTCGGTAAGTCTGCCAGCCGGCAGGACAAGACACTGAAGAAAATAATGGAGCAGTCGCCAGTGCTTGTCGTGGTACATTGCGAGGATCGCACCACGATCAAGGACAACATCAAACAGCTGATGAAGCGTTTCAAGGGTCAGAACGACTTTCCGGTGAGGTATCATTCAAGGATATGTAACGTGGACGCGTGTTTCAATGCGACCCTCAGGGCAGTGCTGATAGCGAGGGAGACGGGAGCGAGATTGCACGTCGCCCAGATTTCCTCAGAGAAAGAGCTTTGGCTTTTCCAGAACGCTACGCTCGAAGAGAAACGCATCACGGCACAGGTCTGTGTCGCAAACCTGATGTTCCATACCGAGGACTATGATTTCCTCGGTCCGAGAATCAAGACGGATCCAGCGGTGAAATCGCTCGAAGACCGTGACTCGCTGAGGAAAGGCATGATATACGGGCTTGTGGACTTGGTCTCCTCTGATCATGCCCCCCATCTTCTATCAGACAAGATCGGCGGTGCTCTGCACGCTGCATCAGGAATGCCGATGATACAGGTCTCACTCGTCTCGATGCTGGAGCTTTCAGACAAGGGCGTGCTCCCGGTGGATAAGGTCGTGGAACTGATGTGTCACAACCCAGCCAGACTTTACAACATAGACCGCAGGGGTTTCATCAGGGAAGGATACTATGCAGACATGGTCTTGGTGGATCCTGAGGCTTACTGGCAGGTGCGCGGTACCAAATATTATTGCAAATGTGGCTGGAACCCGATGGATGAGCATACTTTCAAATGGAGGGTGAAAAGCACGTATGTCAATGGGAACCTGATTTTCCACAATGGTGACATAGTGAACGAGACGAAGGGGATGGCTTTGGTTTTCAACTACAAGAACAAATGCTGATGAGGTTAGTCTATAAGATATACTGCGTTGTGGTGGCTCTGCCGCTTTTCGTGCTCGACACATTGTTCACTGCTTTGGTAAGCAGCGCCACTGCTTTGTTCCCATTCGGTGACAAGGTCTATACACGAGTGACGCACTGGTGGGGAAGAACCACCTGCCTGCTGTTCCTGCTGCCCGTTGAAGTGAGAGGGATGGAGATGTTGGATCCAAGACAGTCGTATATATTCATTGCCAACCACCAGAGCTATCTGGACATCTTCGTCTGCTACGGATACTTGCGGCATAGTTTCAAATGGATGATGAAGGAGTATCTGAGGAAGATGCCGGTCGTGGGCTGGGCTTGCGAGAATACGCATCAGATATATGTAGGCGACAGCAGGACCTCAATCCAGCAGGCCGTTGAACAGTCAAAGAAGACCTTGCGAGGTGGGATGTCGATGGTGATTTTCCCCGAGGGCACACGCACCCATGACGGGAAGCTCGGGGAGTTCAAGCGAGGCGCCTTCATGCTTGCCAATGACATAGGGCTGCCGATTGTCCCGATGACCCTGACCGGCGGCTTCGAGGCATTCAACAGAAAGGCCTTGAGCATCACGCGCCATAAGCTCACTATCACGGTGCATCATCCTGTGACTGTCGATGACAGGAAAGGCATCCCCACAAAGGTGTTCATGCAGGAGGTCCATGACATAATCGGAGAAGGACTATGAAGGATATAGAGAAATACGGGCTGGACTTGCACTGTTCGATGATTATCGAGGAATACAGAGAGAACCTCCCCCTGTTCAGGAAGATGCAGGACATTGTAGTGACTCGTATCAGGAAATGTCTCCGTGATAACAACATCAACGTCACAGCCATAGAGAGCAGGATAAAGACAGAGGACAGTCTGGCAGGCAAACTGAGCCTGAAGGGTGGTAAGTACGCCACGCTGACAGATCTGACAGACATATTCGGTACGAGAGTCATCACATTCTACAATGATGACGTTGACAAGATCTCTGCCATCATGGAAAAGACCTTCGATATCGACTGGAAGAACTCTGTGGATAAGCGTAAGACTCACGAACTAAACAGTTTCGGGTATCTCTCCCTTCACTACATCTGCAGCATTCCGAAATCACTGTTCCATGACGAGTCAACGCCTGAGCTGAATGAATTCAGGTTCGAGCTCCAGATGCGTACAGCACTCCAGCATGTATGGGCTAACATGTACCACGACATCGGCTACAAGTCAGGTATTGATGCTCCGAAAGACTACCTCCGGACTCTGAACAGACTTGCCGGCATGCTCGAGCTGGCAGATGATGAGTTCGGCAGAATCCGCACCACCATCAACGAATACCGTTTCAAGGTCGAGGCACTGGTCAAGAACGGTAAGTTCGAAGAAGTCAACCTCGATGGTGACTCATTCAGCAGATACCTTCAGCTTGAGCCATTCAGAAGGCTGACAGAACGAATCGCCGCCATCAATCAGGCTGAGATACATCAGACACCGATGACGCCATTCCTGAAAATCTTCATCAAGATAGGGTGCAAGACATTAGGTGACGTGGAGAGAATCAAGAACGAGTACAGTGAGGACGCCTATCGTCTGGCACTTCACCAGATAGGTGGCACAGACCTTGACATCGTCGCATCGAACATAGGAGTGCAGAATCTGTGTATCGTATGTATTCTGAAAAACGGCGGGGGTGTCCACGGCCTTACTAAACTGTTCGACACACTCAACGGTGAATCACCTTACAACGCAAACCGCGCCAAAAGACTGATAGAGCTATCACACGAACTACCATTCCTAAATTGATCATCATGAGTAAGAAAAATATTGACAGTTCCCTCCTTGACAAGGCCATTACATTCGCGGTGCACGCCCATAGTGGCACAGAGCGCCGTGGCAAGAGTTTTCCTTATATAGTCCATCCCTTGGAAGCCGTGGAGATAGTCGCCACAATCACTCCGGATCAGGAGCTCCTCGCCGCAGCCGTCCTTCATGACGTGGTTGAAGACACTGAGGTAAGCATTGAGGCAATACGTGACGAATTCGGTGAGAGAGTGGCCTCTCTTGTCGCTTCCGAAAGTGAGGAGAGGATAGAGGGGAAGAACAAGGAGGAGTCATGGCATGAACGCAAGCAAGCCGCCATCAGCAGGCTGGCAAATGCATGCTCCGACGCCAAGATAGTGGCTATTGGAGACAAGTTGTCGAACATGAGGGCTATCTACAGGGATTACTGTGAGATCGGGGATGCTCTATGGTCAAGGTTCCATACGAGTGACCCAAAGGAACATGAATGGCATTACAGAGAATTAGCCTGTGCGCTGAGCGAACTGAAAGGCACTTTCGCCTATGAGGAATTCATAAATCTGATTGACAAGGTTTTTAACAATACTGACAGATGAAAACAAGCAATTCATTCTCAACAAGACTGAGTCTGTACGTTATAGTGGTGACAACCGTGCTTTTCGTTGTGGCGATGTATCTCGTTGCCGGTCGTGCGCGAGTTATCATTACCAGTAACGCAAGAGACAACGCCAAGAACATGCTTGACGCGAAAATCGGGGATGTCGAGAAAATCCTCTCGAATGTGGAGTCAGCAGTCATGAACTCTATCTGGATTGTCAAGGAACATCAGCATGAACCCGACTACATGTACAAGGTCACAGAAGAGCTCGTGGAAGACAATTTGAACATCATGGGCAGCACAGTCGCCTTCAAACCATATTATTTTGCAGAGAAGGGCTTGTACTATGCACCTTATTCATACTATAACGAAGACAGTGTGATGACATCGTTCAATCTCGGCAACGATAAATATGTCTATCCCGAGAGAGAATGGTTCAAAGTATCAGCAGAGACCAAGAAACCTCATTGGTGTGAGCCATATTATGACGAAGGTGGCGGAATGACTATGATGACTACGTTCTCCGTGCCAGTCACGGACAGCATCGGCAACGTCTTCGCAATAATCACGGCTGATGTCGATCTCGGGAATCTGACATCAATAATCAACACCGACAGTGATGAGCGAAAGAACATGGTAGCATTGATTTCGGAGCGCGGGCAGTTCGTGGCATATCCGGATTCGTCGTTCATCATGAAGGAGAATATCCGCACGGTCGCAGAGAAATACTTCATCGGCATCACTGATTTCAGTGACAAGATTCTGAATGGAGGCGATGGCATGGAGGAGTTCTACTACAACGGGACGAGGTGCTTCTGTATCTATGGCAAGGTGGACAACGGATGGTCAGCATACGTCCTGTGTTCGTATGACGAGATTCTGAAAGACCTCAACTCCATGAACCTGCTATTCCAGTTGGTGGTAATAATCGGACTGATACTCTTGTACATCTGCATCCGAAGCGCAATCAAGAAGATCAGTCTCCCGATTACACAGTTCTCCGATTATGCCATTCAGATCAAGGATGGCAATCTGGATGCCGAACTGCCGAGAATCAGTTCAAATGACGAGCTGAGGACGCTGCATGATTCACTCAATGACATGCAAATGTCGCTGAAGCAGCTTGAGGCAACAACCAAAGCCAACCAGAGGTTCGAGAGCGAACTGGACATCGCAAGGAAAATCCAGTTGGGTATGGTTCCGAAGAACTTCCCTGAATTCATCAGTGCAATCATGTATCCCGCCAAAGAGGTTGGTGGTGATTTCTATGATTTCGTGATCAGGGATGGCGTCCTGTACTTTGCAGTGGGTGACGTGACGGGGAAGGGAGTGCCGGCAGCACTGTTCATGTCACTCACGAGAAGTGCGTTCAGGTTCGTATCGGGACTCAACCTGAGCATAAACGAGGTTGTATCGCGGATAAACGACTCTATCTGTGAGGGAAACAGTACATCCATGTTCGTGACTATGTTTGCCGGAAAACTGGATTTGAAGACAGGTCATCTGGACTATTGCAACGCAGGTCATAACCCGATAGTTATTATCTCGCCAGATGGCAAAGCCCGGTATCTTGAAGAGGAATCAAATCTGGCAGCAGGACTGTATCCTGAATTCGAATATAAAGGTCAGGAAATGACCATCGAGCGTGGTACAAGACTTATTTTATACACAGACGGTGTAACGGAAGCCGAGACCAATGACAAGAAGCTTTACGGTGATGACCGTCTTATTGATTTTGCAGCAAAGTCACGTACTGTCACAAGCGCTACCGAAGTGGCAGAGGGGCTGCTTGACTCGGTTAAGAGTTTCACTGACGGTGCAGAACAAAATGATGACATAACAATAATGGTATTAGATTATGGAGAAGAGATTTGACCCCATCAAAAACAAGACCGGCGATATCATTGAGTACCTAATGGAATCGCCTGACATCCCTGAGAATGAATCACTGAAGTTCAAGATTCGTCTGTGCATTGAGGAAGCAGTGGAAAACATTGTCAGCTATGCATATGAAAATGGTCAGGGATATGTAGTTGTAGGTACTGCAGTGAACAACGGACGTCTGGTGCTCTCCTTCAGAGATGAAGGTGTTCCGTTCAACCCATTGGAAAAAGATGACCCGGACATTACCGTATCAGCGGAAGAACGCCAGATAGGAGGTTTGGGCATCTTTATATGCAAGCAGATGATGGACAAAATCACCTATACCTTCGAGCATGGCTGCAACAACTTACAAATGGAATTATCTATATAAGGTGGGTTCTATTAATTCACCGAAAATTTATCAAACATGGGTGACATAATTCTTTTCAGCGCTTTTGGCTTTGTTCCGGCATCT
The DNA here is from genome assembly GCA_024398405.1 of Bacteroidaceae bacterium. Lineage (GTDB taxonomy): Bacteria > Bacteroidota > Bacteroidia > Bacteroidales > Bacteroidaceae > Colivivens. Next base: position 15,710 of record JAKSJE010000003.1, on the reverse strand, counting down.
TGCTGTTTGTCAGTCAGTCATGATGCCCGCATCAATCCTTCCTTCCGCACAGCAACCTGCTCGGAACAAACCTCAAAATCGCAAGAAACGAATTTATAGAACCCACCATAAAAGAAAAAACTAACAATTAATAAAATCAGACAAAATGGAAGTTATTATTTCTAATGAAGACCAGAAGACAAAAGTTATCCTCAATGGTCGTATCGACACAACCAACGCAGAGCAGTTCCAGAAGGATATTCAGCCTCTGATGGAGGGTGATAGCCCTCAGATAGAGATTGAATGCTCTGGTATGGAATACACAAGCAGCCAGGGACTACGTATGTTCCTGATGCTTCAGAAGAGTGTAAATGCCCGCAAAGGTCAGATGGCTATGCTCAATATGCGTCCTCAAGTGAAGGAAGTGTTCGATATTACGGGTTTTTCCAATATCATAAAAATCCAGTAATGAAGATGAGAATCGGAGTGTTAGTGGCCATGGATAAGGAGTTCGAGCAACTGAGCACCTTGTCTATTGATGGTATCGTCGTAAGGAAGACCGGCATGTGCAAGGTCAATGCAGCCGTTAATGCTACCCGGCTTATCCTGGACTATCATCCTGACATCATAGTCTCGTCAGGATGTGCCGGTGGTGCAAGGACCGACATGGATGTAATGGATGTAGTGGTAAGCAGCAGGATTGCATACCATGATGTCTATTGCGGAATAGAAGACGAAATCAAGGGCAGAGTCCAGGGACTGCCACACTATTTTGAAACACCTGCCAATATCGTCGAAAAGGCATTAGACCTGAAATATGATGGAAAAATCCATGCAGGACTAATCGCATCAGGAGATTGGTTCGTTGACAGCCTTCAAAAGATGAATGAAATAAAGGCCCTTTATCCTGATGCTGTTGCTGTTGACATGGAGTCAGCCGCGCTGGCTCAGACTTGTCATCTGTTCAACACGCCTTTCGTCTCATTCAGAGTGATCAGTGACGTTCCTGCAAAGGAGAACAGCCTGGCGACATACAAGGATTTCTGGAACACCGTATCGGAACACTCTTTTGAGGTGACTAGCAGCTTCCTCAAAAAGCTTCAAGAGATGTAAGAGTGGTTGACTGTTCAGAAGTCGATGACTTCCGTATCAGCCCATTCAGTGTCATAACTGATGCCCAAAGATTGTTTCTGGACGAAGAACGCACCTTGGGCATCAGTTCTTTTGTTGATGCCTAATTTGATATTCTGGAACGAGACAGTCTTCATTTCTTCGCCATCCATACTAATGGCAGTCACTGTGATATCGGCATTCACTTCATTTGAGTTCAGAAATGAAAAGATACTGAACGAATAGTCTTTCTCCCCTTTATCAGATGGATCGATTATGATAGCATATTTATGACCTTTGTCATTCACAGAGAAACCAGTCCGAGGGTCCAGTTTTTCGCCGCCTTTAGTTATGACAACACTGAATGACTTGATGTTTCTCGGAAGTTCATCCCGGCAAGTCAGCCTAAACATTGACACTGCTCTATGGGCTTTCATGTCAATCTCCGTCAAAGGAGATTCATCAGACAACACAATCGTCTGGGTCGCCAGAAATGTATCGGTGATGCTGTCATTTAGGAAACTGACTTTATCGTATGAAATATCAGCCTGTTGTGATGACTGATGGACAACTGCGATAAGTGTGTAGGTGCCTGAGGTCAACTGGCAATTTATCTTACCGAAGTCGGCAATACTATCTTCGATTTGCTCTGTCGTAAAGACTATGTCATTGTCCTGGTTGAGAGCCGCAAAGGAGATCCGACGTGAGTTATTTGTCTGTGTGCGAGATTTGAAGTCAAGATACGTCACGTCGAAATCCGAGACGTGGATGTCCAGATCGTGTGTAATCTCATTATCAAGTTCGGGAATCACGGCAGATTCACAAGAACACAATAGGCTCAGCATTGCAAGTAACGAACCTAACATGTACGAAAACCTATTCATAAAAATCTGATTTCAGGAAACTCTGTTTTGAGTGTCATTCTGACCTAATCGAGAATCACTATTTGGCAGTTTGGTCTTTTCCCGTGTCATGATAGCCATATCCACGTCCATACCCGCCATAACGATATCCGTAACGATACCCGTATTTCCCACCCTCACCTTTTGTGCCGTTGAGGATCAGAGCCATGTTCTTGTATCGGTCGGATTGATAATACTCCTCTATTTCATTCAATATGCTCTTCTCAAGAAGTCCTGCACGGATTACGAACATAGTCCTGTCAACATATTTGTTGACAATTTGCGGATCCGCAACTATGTCAATAGGAGGACAGTCTATCAGAATATAGTCATACTCATTGCGAACTTCATCCATAAGATTTGCGAAACGCACACTGGAAATCAATTCAGTAGGATTCGGAGGTATTGTTCCACATGGAAGTATATAAAGGTTCTGATAATCTGGATATTGTACGATAGCATTGTGATAGTCGTCAATCTTTTTGGCAAGATAATCAGTCAATCCAGGTTTAGGTGAGCCTATGTAGCGTGAGATGTTCGCCTTACGGATGTCACAGTCCATAATGAGAACTTTCTTGTCGTTAATGGCAAAAGACACGCCAAGATTAATCGTGACGAATGTCTTTCCTGAACCTACATTATAGGAAGTCACAGCAGAGACTTTGTTGTCTTCGGTAGTGACGAATTCAATATTAGTCCTCAGTACGCGGAACGCCTCATTGATAGCATCACGAGAACCCTTTCTAACAGCAATCTGGGTCTTATACTGTGTCTGCTTATGCTTTCGCAAACTGAACTTCTCCTTCTGCATCATCTGTGGTATCTCGCCGAGATAAGGCATCGAGAGGATTCCTTGTATGTCACGTTTTCCGCGCACTTTAGTGCTGAGTTGCTCTCGTAGATAGATGACTGATATAGGAATAGCCAGACCGAGAATCAATGCAATGGCAAAAATCTGGAGTTTCTTTGGTGAGACAGGTTTGTCGTTACCTGCAGGCCATTCCACGATTCTTGTGTTATAGGCAGTGAAAGCCTGTGACAGTTCGTTTTCTTCAAGTTTCTGCAGAAGGAATATGTATAGACTCTGCTTGACAGACTGCTGACGTTCAACTGAGAGTAGTATCTTGGCCTGACGAGGACTGTTCTCTATCTTGCTGTTAGTCGTCGATTCACTACGTCTCAGGTTGTTGATTTGTGTATTGATGGCGATGTTCTGATTGTTCAAAGCCTGCGATATAGTCTGACGAAGTGCAGAAATCTGCTCATCCATATCCTGCACTATCTTATTCTCCGTTGAGGAATCCATAGCAAGCCGGTTGCGTTTCATGACCATCTCATTGTAGTCGGAGATTTGTTTCTGAATGCCATCAGCACCTATACCGGTGATAGACGGAATAAGTTGGGTATCGTCAATACCATCAAGGAATGACCTAAGGTATTTACATGTCTCAAGTTGGTTGTTGAGTTCCAGAATCTGTTGGGAAGTCTTGTTTGACTGTTGCATATACATGGAAGCAGCTTCCTTGATGTCTGGAATCATATTGGCGCTCTGATATTGTGATATTTTCTCGTCAACGCCTGACAGTTCGTGCTCTATGAGGGCAAGCCGTTCGTGGATGAACTTGGACGTAGCCCGCGTTACAACATTCTTGTTCTCGACCCATCTGAAATTATAGACTTCAATAAGAGTCTTCAGGACATCTGCCGCTCTCTCAGGGACGACATCGGTATAGGTCAGAGTGATGACATCAGACATCTTGTCCGCAAGTGCCACATTCAGTTTTTTCATACACATCGTTATCACAGACTTCAGCGGATAACGGGTCACGTATATCTTCTCGACTGCTATCTTATCAGCAATATCTGAGTGGCTGACTTTTACAATCCCGATAGGAGTTGAAATAGGATTGTCGAACTTGCCTTTTGACACTGTCGTGTACTTGCTTTTGTTCTTGTTCATCTCAGACAATGACACGTTCTCGCCGTCAATATCAAGAACCAAAGACGCAAAATCATTTTCATCAAGCCCTTCAATTTCCACAGTCAAAGGTAGGTTCTTCTTATACAAAGTTTGCGTGCGAAGTCTGCCTTTGACCGTATAGTCATACTGAAGATTCATTTGAAGCACCACGTCATGCATGTTGTCAACCGACCTGAAAACATGTACTTCATTATCGACATTCGAAGTAGTCCGAAGCATTCCCAAGTCATTGAACGAGGTGAGTTGATTGCTCATGCTCTTTCCGGCTCCATTAGACTGAATCTGTACTTTGGCTGTACGCGTATATGTCGGTTGTGTTTTACCAATATACCAATATGCAATGACAAGGCAGAATAGTATTGATACGAGAAACCAATACCACTGATTAAGACAAAGAAAGAAAAGGTCTTTTATCTGGGAAATATCCTCTACTGGTTTCTTTGATTGGTTTATTGTCTGTTGTTGGCTAGCCATTAGATGTCTGAGTATGATTTGCAGAAGTTATTTTAAGAACAATGTGGCAAGTGATGCACATAAAGAAGCGACTGAAATCCAGAAGCTTGTTGAGAGTACCGTATTACCATTGATAGTGGATTGACGGGCTTTCATTTCATTAGGCTCAACATACACAACGTCACCTTGACGCAGATAATACACCGGGCTGGACATTGTCTGGCGGGCTGACGTAAGATCAACTGTATAGACTTTTTGTTTTCCATCAACCTGACGCATTACCAGCACATTACCACGCTTACCAGTGATATTGAGGTCTCCAGCCATGGACAGAGCATCAATTATTGATATATTGTCACGGTCAATCAGATAGCGTCCTGGTGTCTTGACATCCCCAAGAACTGAGAAGTAAAGATTCATAGTGGTACATGTCACCGCAACGTCTCTTGCCTGTTTCCTGTCAATAATCAGTTGCTTGACCAGTGCTTCAACTCCACTTCTTCTGAGTCCGCCGACTTTGATCCTGCCAAGCACAGGAAAATCGATGAAACCATCATTGTCAACTGTATATCCATATATGCTGTTGCTGCCTGTCGTGATATTTGATGACATAGTGCCTGAGAGCATGGTGAACATGTTGTTGATCTCCTGGTCACCCTGAGCTTTCACCATGATATACAACTTGTCACCTGACTTTATGGTGATATCCTCAATAGGCTTTGACGTATTATTACAAATCAAACCAGAATCCTGAAAGTAACTGATTTTCTTTGAGGTTGAACAACCACATAATAGAACTGCAACAAACAATAAATATAAGCAATAATGTTTCATTCTCAATCTTTTTCGGTGGGGCACGGAATGCACCAATATCCTTTGCAAAGTTATTAAAAAAATGCAACATAACCATATCTTTTGTCAGTTTTTTGCATAGGAAAGCCATCAAACCTGTCTGCTCAGATATTCTTTGCCATGTGCAACAATGTTTGCACGGTTGATTTATATGTGAGTATCATCAATTTTAAAAATTGTTATCATCATGGAAAACACAATTATATAACATAAATTTGCATTGGATAATGACAAAAACTATATATATGACCCGAAATCAGAAAATCGACGATACGAGTTCAATGATGAGACTTATCGGCAATTCGATTGTAAACAGATGGGATGAAGTTGCATTCAGCGATTACGGATCTGACAAATCATATACGTATCACGATTTGTTTGAGAAAATCACAAGGATTCACATATTCCTTGACTTGTATGGAGTAAAACCTGGTGACAAGATTGCGATATGTGATAAGAACTGCTCAAACTGGGCTGTTGCTTTTCTTGCCATATATACATACAATGCTGTCGCCGTTCCTCTCCTGCCGGATTTTCACATCAATCAGATAGAGAGTCTCGCTGAGCATTCCGACTCTCGCTTGTTGCTGACGAATAAGACTACGTTCCTCAAAGCAGACAAATGCAAGGAAATCATGATTGACACAATGACATTCCGACCTTTCGTGCAGGATACCCCTATGGATGACATCTTCTTGCGTCTTGACGAGGAAGTCAGGAAACGTTTTCCTAATGGAATCAGACCGGAATGTGTCAGTTTTGAAGATGAGAATCCTGATGATTTGGCAGTCATTAGTTATACTTCAGGTTCTACTGGTAATCCAAAGGGTGTGATGCTATCTCACAAGTCATTTTGGTCCAACAACTTATTTGCCAGAATGAATTTTCCACTCAATAGCCATCACAATTGCATCAGTTTGCTGCCATTAGCCCACATGTTCGGTCTGTCTTTCGAATTCATTTTTCCTCTTACCATCGGCTGCCATATTACATTCCTCACGAAAGTTCCGAGTCCGAATGTAGTCATAAAGGCTTTTAATGAACTGAAGCCATTCATGATAATCTTGGTTCCGCTCATAATTGAGAAAATCGTCAGGAAAAACATCATGCCCATCCTCAACACACCGAAGATGAGGCTTGCCATAAAGATTCCCATACTGAACAGATACATCTACAGTGTCATACGCAAGAAACTCTCCAAGGTCTTCGGAAGTAGTTTCTACGAGGTGGTCTTCGGAGGTGCTGCGCTGGCAAAGGATGTTGAAGCGTTGCTTCACAAGATACATTTCCGTTTCACCTCAGGCTATGGGATGACTGAGTGCGGGCCTCTGATTGCTTATACTGACTGGAAGAACTATGTCTCAGGAGGCTGCGGTAGGCCGGTTGACCGTATGGAAATCGATATTCTCAGTGATGATCCGGAAAACGTGCCAGGTGAGATTGTGTGCCGTGGTGCAAATCTGATGATGGGCTATTACAAGAATCCTGAGGCCACATCAGAGGCTGTTGACAAAGATGGCTGGCTTCACACTGGTGATTTAGGAACAATCGATCGCAATGGGAATATCTTCATACGCGGCAGGAAGAAAAACATGCTTCTTGGAGCAAATGGGCAAAATATATACACTGAGGAAATCGAGGATACAATCTCACGTCATGAACTTGTTGACGAATGCGTGGTTGTCCAGCGTGAACAGAAACTAGTGGCCTTGATATACACAAGTGACAAAACTTTGACGGCCAACGGCATGACACGCGAGAATATGAAACAATCGCTTGATGCCATTCGTGGTGCAATCAACAATGGCCTGCCGAAATTTGCACAAATCAGTCACATTGAAACCATGAACAAGGAATTCGAGAAAACTCCAAAGAAGAATATCAAGAGATTCTTATATAAATAACACTAAACTATACAATCATGAGAGTCATTATCACTAAGGACTATGACCAGATGTCCTTATGGGCAGCAAACTATGTTGCACAGAGAATTGTCGAGAAGAACCCAACCCAGGAGAATCCGTTTGTACTTGGATGCCCGACAGGAAGTTCGCCATTGGGACTTTATAGGAATCTGATCAAACTCTACGAAAGCGGAAGAATAAGTTTCCAGAATGTCGTTACGTTCAATATGGATGAATATGTGAATCTTCCTGTTGATCACCCTCAGAGCTATCACAGCTTCATGTGGAATAACTTCTTCAGCCATATTGACATCAAGAAGGAGAATGTTCATATCCTCAATGGCAATGCCACTGATCTCATGAAGGAATGCGAAGACTACGAGAAGGCTATCGAAGCAGTTGGCGGCATCGATCTTTTCATGGGTGGCGTGGGTCCCGACGGTCATCTTGCTTTCAATGAGCCAGGTTCGTCACTCGGCAGCAGAACACGTGTCAAGAGCCTAACCACAAACACCATCCAAGCCAATAGCCGTTTTTTTGATAACGATGTGAACAAAGTCCCTCGCCAGTCGCTCACAGTAGGTGTGGGAACCGTTATGGCAGCAAAAGAGGTGCTAATCGTCTGCAATGGTCCTCAAAAGAGCAATGCGCTCCATCATATAATCGAGGAAGGCGTGAATCACATGTGGACTGCAAGTGCACTTCAGATGCATCAGCATGGTATCATCGTATGTGATGAAGATGCCACAGTCGATCTAAGAACATCAACATACCAATATTTCAAGGATATTCAGCAGGCTGAACTTGACAAATACATCAATCTGTACTAAGCATTAGCGCAATAAAAAAGAGAGCAATATTTGCTCTCTTTACTGAATAAACAAGGAGTCGAATGACTCCTTGTTTATTATGCTAACTTAGCGAGGTGCTCCATCGCACCAGACTTCAAATTGGCAGCCTTATTCTTGTGGATAATGTTATGCTTAGCCAACTTGTCAAGCATCTTCTGAAGTTTTGGAAGCATTTCCTTCGCCTCTGCACCGTCTGCCTTACGGAAATCGCGGAGCGCATTACGCATGGTCTTCGCATAGTAATGGTTATGCTCTTTCCTTGCCGCATTCTGACGGATACGCTTCAATGTGGATTTGTGATTTGCCATTGTCGTTTATTTTAGTATTTCATTCATATGTAGTCCCTAGCAGAATCGAACTGCTCTTTAGAGAATGAAAATCTCTCGTCCTAACCGATAGACGAAGGGACCAGCCTATGGCGTTAGCCAAGCATAATCGCACTCTCGCACAATTTGCGGGTGCAAAGGTAGGAAAAATATTTCATTCTACAATAGGTTTTTTGGTTTTTTTTCCTCACGATGCCATTTTTGTCAGTTTTGACATGGCTATTCCTGTAAGCATGAAAGTCAAAGGCAGAAAGCATGGGGATATTTCGTCATTACCTTTTGAGTGGTCTGAATGTGAAATACGCACCTACGATAATGAACGGGATACTCAGCAGTTGCCCCATATCCAATAGCATTCCTTGTTCGAACTCGACCTGTTCCAGTTTGATGAATTCCACAAAGAACCTGAACACGAATATGCATAGTAGTACTATTCCGAAATAGAATCCTGTGCCGACGCATTCTCTCTTGTTTCGGTACATCCATAGAACGAGGGCGAAAATAACGAAATATGCTATTGACTCATACAGTTGGGAAGGATGGCGTGCAGTCAGCTGCCCGTTGACGAGGGCTTCGTTCGTATGGAATATGAAACCCCAAGGCAATTCTGTAGGACTGCCTATAATCTCTGAGTTCATCAGATTTCCCAAACGTATGCATCCTGCGGCAAATGGCACGGAGATACAGATGTTGTCCATCACCGTCATAAACTTGATATGGTTCATATGGACATAGAGTATCGTAGCAATGAAGATGCCTATTGCCCCTCCATGACTTGCCAGTCCCGCATAGCCAGTGAAATGCCAGTCCCATGATGCCTGAGCGAACCTTATCGGAAGTATCATCTCGATGAGCCCCTTTCCACTTCCGAGGAAATAGCCTGGCTCATAGAACAGGCAATGTCCTAATCTGGCTCCTGCAAGCACACCGATGAAACAGTATATGAACAGCGGATCATACTTCTCATCCGGGATGCCTTGTCCCCTGTAAAGTTTTCGCACAATGATGTAAGCTCCAAGCAGACCTAAAATCCAGAATAGTGCGTACCATCTGATACCTAAGAAGGCTGTCTGTTCCGGCTGCCAGTCGATGAATAAAACATTACACATCGCATCCATTACACATTGAATCTAAAATGCATGATATCACCATCCTGAACCACATAATCCTTTCCCTCCACACCAAGTTTGCCTGCTTCGCGTACGGCTGCCTCACTACCGTAACGGATGTAGTCTTCATATTTGATTACCTCCGCGCGTATGAATCCCTTCTCGAAGTCTGTATGTATGACACCAGCACACTGAGGGGCTTTCCAGCCTCTGTGGTAGGTCCATGCCTTCACTTCCATTTCACCTGCAGTGATGAACGTCTCAAGATTAAGCATCCTGAAAGCAGTCTTAATCAGACGGTTCACACCAGATTCCCTCAGGCCTATTTCGTCGAGGAACATCTGACGGTCCTCATAGGACTCAAGTTCCGCAATGTCTGCCTCTGTCCTTGCTGACACGATTAGAATCTCGGAGTTTTCGTCCTTGACCGCCTCACGCACTGCCTCAACATAGGCATTGCCGTTCACAGCACTTTGATCATCGACATTGCAGACATACAGCACCGGCTTTGTGGTCAGAAGGAAAAGACTCTTTACATATGCCTGTTCGTCCTTCGTGTCTAATTCGACAGTTCTGGCTGATTTCCCCTGAGCCAAGGCGTCCTTTATGCGGCAAAGGACGGAATACTCCATCTTCGCCTCCTTGTTGCCACCTACCTCAGCGATTTTCCTCACCTTCTGTATTCTCATCTCAACACTCTCAAGGTCTTTCAGCTGTAGTTCGGTATCTATGATTTCCTTGTCGCGAACGGGATCGATGGTGCCGTCAACATGGGTCACGTTCTCGTCATCGAAACAACGGAGTACATGGATGATGGCATCCGTCTCACGGATGTTGCCGAGGAACTTGTTGCCCAATCCTTCACCTTTGCTGGCTCCCTTCACCAGTCCTGCGATATCCACGATTTCCACCGTTGCAGGTACTATCCGTCCTGGATGGACTATTTCCGCAAGTTTGCCCAGACGTTCATCAGGTACCGTAATGACACCAACGTTAGGCTCGATGGTGCAGAAGGGGAAGTTTGCGGCCTGAGCCTTCGCATTCGAAAGGCAGTTGAACAATGTTGACTTCCCGACATTCGGTAGTCCTACTATTCCGCACTGTAGTGACATATCGGTTACTGTTTTGTAAGTTCAAGAGTATCTGTCGCTATCATCAGTTCCTCGTCAGTAGGAATTACGCAGACCGTGACAGGACTGTCTGCCTCTGAGATAACAGCCTCGATGGCACGGACAGCATGATTCTTCTCCTGGCTCATCCTGACTCCGAGGAATTCAAGACCCTTTGTCGCACCTTCTCTCACTTCCCACTGGTTCTCGCCTGCACCGCCGGTGAAGACGATGACATCAACTCCGCCCATTGCTGCAGCATACTGACCGATGTACTTCTTGATGCGGTACGTATACATTTCCTTTGCCAGTCTTGCGTGATCATTCCCGGCTTCTATGGCGGCAAGTATGTCGCGGAAGTCGCTCGACGCCTCGCTCACTCCCGCAAGACCGGACTTCTTGTTCAGAAGATTGCTGATTCCTGCGGTGTCTAGACCGAGTTTGTCCATGAGGAACGTCACGGCACCGGCGTCGATGTCACCACTGCGGGTTCCCATTATGAGGCCTTCAAGCGGAGTGAGCCCCATGCTGGTGTCAATACACTTTCCGTATTTCACAGCAGCAATGCTTGCTCCGTTGCCGATATGACAAGTGATAATCTTCTTGCATTCTGCATTGACACCGAGGAACTCGCACACTCTCCGGGACACATATCTGTGGCTCGTACCATGGAAACCGTAGCGACGCACTCCGTATTGCTCGTAGAGCTCGTATGGCAGGGCATACATGAACGCGTAGTCTGGCATTGTCTGATGGAAAGCCGTATCGAACACACCGACCTGCGGCACGCCTGGCAGACATTCCCTCACGGCGTTCACACCCTTTATGTTGGCAGGATTGTGAAGCGGAGCAAGGTCGTTGCACTTGGCGAACTCTTCCATGACCTCATCTGTCAGAAGAACGCTTTTGTTGAATTTCTCACCGCCATGAACCATTCTATGCCCCACGGCATTGATTTCGTTCAGACTGTCAAGCACTGCGTTCGCTCCCTCAGTAAGACATTCGAAGATGAACTTCACACCTGCTGTGTGTTCGGGAATCTCACGATCTATCCTCACTTTGTTGCCGTCTGCGGTCTTAATCTTGATGAATGAGTCAGCCAGACCTATCTTCTCTATTCCGCCACTTGTGATGACACTCTGGTCATCCATGTCATACAGTGCATACTTGATTGATGAACTGCCACAATTTAGAACCAATATTTTCATTTACTATCTGATATTTGCCAAAAACAATAATAAACTTGCCCACCTTAATGCTTACCCGCCTGAGCCTGACATGCAGTGATTGCCACCATTTTGTATATGTCATCAACCGAGCAGCCGCGTGAGAGGTCGTTCACCGGACGGGCAATACCCTGAAGGATCGGGCCGATGGCGTCAGCGTGACCGAGCCTCTGAACCAGCTTGTATGCAATGTTACCGACCTCCAGACATGGGAACACAAGCACATTCGCCCGGCCTGCGATTTCACTACCCGGCGCTTTCTTCCCACCGATAGAAGGTACGAGTGCGGCATCGGCCTGCAGTTCGCCGTCAACCTTCAGCTGTGGGTCGAGTTCCCGGGCAAGACGTGTAGCCTCAACGACTTTGTCAACCACCTCGTGCTTCGCACTTCCCTTGGTAGAGAACGAAAGCATGGCCACACGTGGGTCAGCGAATCCTGCTACGCTTCTTGCGGTCTGAGCCGTGCAGACTGCAATCTGAGCCAGCTGATTCGCATCCGGCATAGGAGTGACCGCGACGTCTCCAACCACAAGCACACCGTCCTCACCATACTCGGGCGCATCGGTAATCATCAGCATAGCGCCGCTTACACATGTGATTCCCGGTGAGCACTTGATGATCTGGAGGGCTGGACGCAAAGTGTCGCCCGTTGTGCTCAGTGCTCCGCTTATCTGTCCATCAGCATCACCATTCTTGATGATGAGGCATCCGAAATACAGAGGATCCATCACTTTTTTCCTTGCTTCCTCGATTGTCATGCCCTTTGACTTGCGAAGTTCGAAAAGCAACTGTGCGTACTGCTCTGTCTTTTCCGACTTTGCCGGGTCTATGATTGTCGCCTTGTCTATATTCTTGAGCTTTAGTTTGTCGGCGAGAGCCATGATCTCATCTCTGTTACTTAAGAGGATGATCTCCGCCAGTCCGTCTGCCAACGCCCTGTCGGCTGCTGTGAGAGTCCTCTCTTCAAGACTCTCGGGAAGGACGATTCGCTGCTTGTCTGACTTCGCCCTTGCGATAATGTTATCAATAAGTGACATAATATTTTGTTTATAGGCTTTTCTTCTCTATCTGGTTTCTCTCGGGCATTCCGCTCGTTTCGGATTTTACGGACTGACTGGAACTCCGATGCAAAGTTACCATTTATTCCCGACTCAGCCAAAAAAATCAGTGTGCTTCGAGCCAGTTGGCTCCCCAGCCGCAGTCGGCAATGAGCGGGACCCGCAAACGGCAGGCGTTCTGCATCTCCTCTATCACAAGCCGTTCCATGACATCCTTCTCCTCCGGCACCACGCTGAAATTCAGTTCGTCATGCACCTGCAGTATCATCTTCGAATGCAGACCGAGGTCCCGCATCCGTCTGTCTATGTTGATCATGGCAACCTTGATTATGTCAGCGGCGCTTCCCTGAATCGGCGCGTTTATGGCATTGCGTTCGGCATAGCCACGTACCACGGCATTATGGCTGTTGATGTCTGGCAGATAGCACCGTCTGCCGAACAGCGTTTCCGTATAGCCCATGTCCCTCGCCACTCCGACGGAATGCTCCATGTATTCCTTCACCTTGGTGTAGGTACGGAAGTAGCCTTCGATTAGTTCCTTAGCCTCGCTGCGTGATACCTGCATCCGCTCAGCAAGACCGAAAGTGCTGATACCGTATATTATTCCGAAGTTGGCGGTCTTGGCCTTGCGTCGTTCGTCAGCAGTGACTTCTCCGATGGGCTTCCTGAATATCTTCGACGCCGTGGCGGCGTGGATGTCATGCCCTTTACGGAACGCCTCAATCAGATGTTCGTCACAACTCAGATGCGACATTATCCGAAGCTCTATCTGGGAGTAGTCTGCTGAGAAGAACAGACAGCCATCATCGGGTATGAACGCCTTCCTCACCTCCTTGCCATTGTCATCCCGGATAGGTATGTTCTGTAGGTTCGGATTACTGCTCGACAGACGGCCGGTCATCGTGACCGCCTGGTTGAATGTGGTGTGGATGTGTCCCGTCTTCGGGTTAATAAGCCGGGGCAGTGAGTCGATGTAGGTTGACAGCAGTTTCCTGTAGCCTCTGTAGTCGAGGATTCTGCCTACTATCGGATGCGCGCCCCTGAGACTCTGGAGCACCTCTTCTGAGGTCACATACTGTCCGTTCTTAGTCTTCTTGGCTTTCGAGGATAGTCTCAGGTGGTCGAACAACACCTCACCGACCTGTTTCGGCGACGAGATATTGAACCGCATCCCTGCCAGTCCATAGATCTCAGCCTCAATCTCGTTCATTCTGCCGGCAAAGACCTTGGAGGTCTCCGCAAGCGACTGGGTATCCACCCTGACACCGTTCATCTCCATCCTCGCGAGGACGGGAACCAACGGCATCTCCACCTCGTTGAACAGTTTCAGCACACCGATTCGTCTCATCTCCTCTGTCAGACGGTTCTTTTCTTCCTCAGTGGGACTGGTCCAGCTGTTGTGTACCGAGGAATTGATGACATAGTTCGCAAGCATGACATCAAACAAAGGACCTCTGACTTCCACTCCCCGAAGGGCCTGCTCCACTATGTCCTTCTTCAGGTCATAGCCTATCTTCATCAGCCCGGCGTCCTCGTACTCTTCCTTTGAATACCTATCCTTCACAGGCGCCTGCCTCGTTTCCGTCTGCTGTGGATGGGGAGCGAAGAGATCGAGCTGCATGTCGGGAGCCTTGGGGGTCGAAGCGAGAAGGCCGGGCGACTGCTTGCCCACACTGACTTGCGCGGGGGTGTTCCTTTTGCTGAGCAGCCCTCTGAACTCCAGTTCCTCGAACAGAGCCGTCAGTTGCTCCTCGTCGGCAGGCTTTCTTCTCAGACTCTCGAAGTCAGGCTCCACTGGCACGTCGGTTTTGATAGTCGCCAGCCATTTCGACATCCTGATGCCATCGGCATTGTCCAACACCTTATTCTTTAAGGTCCCCTTCAGTCCGTCGGTGTTTTCGAGCAGGTTCTCCACGCTGCCGAACTGCTGGATCAGCCGAATGGCGGTCTTAGGTCCCACTCCCGGGCAGCCGGGGATGTTGTCGGCGCTGTCACCCATCAGTCCGAGCATATCGATGACCTGGAGAGGGCTCTGAAGACCGTACTTCTCACATACCTCGTTCGGACCTAAGATGTCGAAATCGTTGGAACCGTGCCGAGGCTTGAACACGAACACGTTATCCCTGACCAACTGGTCATAGTCCTTGTCAAGAGTCATCATGTAAATCCGGAGCTCACTGTCCGCCGATGCCTTCGAGGCGAGCGTACCGATGACATCGTCAGCCTCAAAACCGTCAACCTGGAGGATGGGTATCTTGTACGCGGCAAGTATCTGCTTGATATAAGGCACGGCAGCCCTGATTGCCTCAGGAGTCGCCTCACGCTGGGCCTTGTAGAGCGGATAGGCAATATGACGGAAAGTAGGACCTTGTGGGTCGAACGCAACACCGATATAGTCCGGGGCCTCCTTTCTCAGCACCTCCTCAAGCGAATTGACGAACCCGAAGATGGCAGACGTGTTCACACCCTTGGAGTTGATGCGTGGAGCACGGATAAGCGCATAGTACGCCCTGAAGATAAGAGCGTACGCATCGAGAAGTATAAGTTTTTTCATATATCACCGCTTTCGATGCAACAAAGTTAGTGATTATTCCTGAAAGGACGAAATAAATCAAGGATGTTTATCATTGTTGCGCACATTTATGAAGTTATTTCTCCACCATTACTTAAGCGCATGAGTTTTTTTGATAAAGGGGTGAAAGGACTGCGTCAGTCTTTGCTGATGCAGTCCTTCGTCTGTGTGGTGTGTGTGGCTCAGGCGGCAGTATGGCCGCCTGCACTCGAACGGCGCGATCCACTGACGCGGCATCTCCGCGCGGATGATGCGGCGGCGGTGGAGGGAATCTCTCT
>JAKSJE010000029.1 GCA_024398405.1 Bacteroidaceae bacterium | reverse complement strand
TGATATTTAAATATTTAATATCTTTTTAAAGGGCGACTAATTAATAGAACACCCCTGAACTCTGCGGGATAGTCAGAGTTCGTCTTTGCATTTCTGCATCTCTGTGTTTATGGCTGAGCGAGGTATTCCGAGTCTGATGCTGTTCTGGAAGTCCTCTAATGCTTTGGAGTAATGATGAGCTTCGAAATGAAGGTATGCCCTTCGAAGCACGTAGTTCTTGTTCTGTGGCTCCAGTTCCACGGCCTTGTCGAGATCGCGCAAAGCCAGTTCGGAGCGTCCCTCCCTCGCCTCTTGGTCGGAACGGAGCGAATAGAGTTCGGCCTTGTCCGGGAACATCCCGATAAGGATGTCGATTTGTGTCCTGGCTTCGTTAAGGTGTCCGGTCTCAAGAAGCACGATGGTCTTTCCCAGCAACGCCACATACTCCTTAGGGTTGACAGCCAACGCCTTGTTGAGATAGTCATCCGCCTCGGCGAATCTGGAGAGTTTGGTGTATGCGTATCCGATGGCGGAGTTGTATTCGGCGTTCTGCGGGTCTTGCTCCGCCAGTCGCTTGTAGTCGGATATAGCCAGTTGGTATTGTGCGGTGCTCAGGTAGAGCACGGCTCTTGGGCGCAGGAACGCCGGAGTGCCTGGATATTGCAGAATAGCTTTGCTGTAGGAGTTGATTGCCTCCTCGAATTCTCCCTGACTCTCCTTTATCTTTCCTATATTGGAATATATGAGCGCATTGCGTGAGTCTCCGGGACTGATGCGCAAGGCTTGGCTGAACAGGTGCTCAGCTTTCTGGAGGCTGTCGTTGCTGACGGCTCTCAGAGCCTCCTCCACCTTCGCGAGATATTCGTCTTGCGCTGCCGCACTGACGTGGCAGAGAGGGGAAAGACCGAGGCAGACAACCAGGAGTTCAGTAACCTTCCCTATACTTGCTCTCATCTTCGTCATGCAGCATGGACAGATAGGAATTGTAACGGCTCTGACTTATCTCGCGCCTCTCAAGAGCCTTTAGCACCTCACAACCGGGTTCGTGTGTATGGGTGCAGTTGCTGAAGCGGCATCCCTTGGAATACTCGAATATCTCCTTGAAGTAGTCTCCGATGTCCTCTTTCTCCATGTCGAACGTGCCAAATCCCTTGATGCCGGGAGTGTCGATAATGAACCCACCGGTATCGTCAGGCAACGTGAACATCTCGGAATAGGTGGTAGTGTGTTTTCCGGTGTCGAAGGCGTCAGAGATCTCCGCCGTCCTGAGGGCGAGGTCCGGTATGAGATGGTTGATGATTGTTGACTTGCCAACGCCGCTGTGTCCGGAGAACAATGTGATTCTCCCTTTGAGGAGTTGCCGGAGTCCTTCGATGCCGTCATCCAGTTCCGCGGAGATGGACAGACACTTGTAGCCGATTGTCTCATAGATGTCGGTCAATGCCTTCAGCGATTCGTTGTCATCCTCGTCGTACAGGTCTTTCTTGTTGAAGACCAGCACCGCTGGTATGTCGTATGCCTCGGCGTTGGCAAGGAAACGGTCAATGAAGGTAGTGGTGGTGACAGGATGGTTGACTGTCACCACCAGCACACACTGGTCGAGATTGGCAGCAAGTATATGGGACTGTTTGGAGAGGTTTATGGACTTCCGTATGATATAGTTCCTACGCTCTCCGACCTCTGAGATCATGCCGTCGGCGAACTCCACCCGGTCGCCTATGACGACGGGTGAAGTGGACCGTATGCCCTTGATGCGGAAATTGCCCTTGACGGTGCAAGTCTCGAGCGTTCCCTCGTCTGACAGTACGGCATACCGGCTTCCGGTGCATTTGACTACGAGTCCTCTCACTTCTGACTTCGGCCGGGATGCGGTTATACGGTCATGATCTCCTTGATCTTGGCGTCGAGCACTTCGTCAATCCTCTTGATGTATTTGTCGTGGAGTTTCTGGCAGTCGCCTTCCGCATCTTTCTCGACATCCTCTGGCACACCGTTCTTGACGCTCTTCTTCAGAGACTCGATGCAGTCACGACGAGCGTTTCGGATGCTGATCTTAGCGCTCTCAGCCTCTTTGGAGCACTGTTTGGAAAGTTCCTTACGACGTTCCTCCGTCAGCACGGGTATGCCCAATCGTATCTGCTCGCCGTTGTTCTCGGGCATGATACCTACCGGAGAGTCTATGATGGCTTTCTCTATGACTTTCAGCATGCTGCGGTCCCACGGTTTGATGACGATGCTGCGTGCGTCGGGGATGCTGAGATTAGCGACGTTGCTCAGAGGCATCATCGCTCCATAAGAGTCAACCTTGATGCCATCGAGTATATGCACGTTGGCACGTCCGGCGCGTATGCGGCTCAACTTCTCATCAAGGGCCATGACCGCCATCTCCATATTCTCCTCAGCCTCACTGAGGAATGATTTCACGTCTTCCATAATTGTTGTTATTATCGGTTATCAATCGAGTATCTTGCATCCTTCGCAAGGTTTCAGTTGCTTGAAGAAGTCATTGCCCTTGTCATCGACGAGGATGAACGCCGGGAAGTCCTCGACCTCAATCTTCCATATCGCCTCCATACCGAGTTCCGGGTATTCCACGCATTCGATGCTCTTGATGTTGTTCTGTGCGAGTATCGCTGCGGGGCCGCCGATGCTGCCGAGATAGAACCCGCCGTGTTTCTTGCATGCATTGGTGACATCGACGGAACGGTTGCCTTTGGCAAGCATGATGCGTGAGCCGCCGTTCTCCTGGAATTCGTCAACATAAGGGTCCATACGCCCAGCGGTGGTCGGTCCCATGCTGCCGCATGGCATTCCCTCCGGGGTCTTCGCCGGTCCGGCGTAATAGATAGGGTGGTCCTTGAGATACTGAGGCATCCCCTCGCCGGCATCGAGGCGGGCCTTGATTTTTGCGTGTGCTATGTCACGCCCTACGATGATGGTGCCATTGAGCGAGAGGCGCGTGCTTACGGGGTACTGGCTGAGTTGCTTGCAGACCTCGTCCATCGGGCGGTTGAGATCGACTCTGACGGCTTCTCCCTCACCGGCGTTCCTGAGTTCCTCAGGTATCAGTTCTCCAGGGTTGTCATCCATCTTCTCAATCCAGATACCATCCTTGTTGATCTTGCACTTGATGTTCCTGTCAGCGGAGCAACTCACACCCAGACCGATAGGGCATGATGCCCCGTGGCGTGGCAGACGGATGACGCGGACGTCGTGAGCCATGTACTTCCCGCCGAACTGAGCCCCGAGACCAATCTTGTAGGCTTCCTGCAGGAGCTGGCTCTCGAGCTCGACGTCACGGAAAGCGCGTCCGGTCTCGTCGCCGGTGGTAGGAAGGCTGTCATAGTAGTGTGTGGAAGCCAGTTTCACGGTAAGCAGGTTCTTCTCAGCACTTGTCCCACCGATTACGATGGCGATATGGTAAGGAGGGCATGCGGCAGTGCCGAGGCTCTTCATCTTCTCCACGAGGAACGGGATGAGTGTGCCGGGGTTCTGAATGCGTGCCTTCGTCTCCTGATAGAGATAAGATTTGTTGGCAGACCCCCCACCCTTGGTCACGCAAAGGAAACGGTACTCCATACCTTCGGACGCTTCGAGGTCAATCTGGGCTGGAAGGTTGCATTTCGTGTTCACCTCGTCATACATGGTGATGGGAGCGTTCTGGCTGTAGCGCAGGTTCTCCTCCGTGTAAGTCTTGAACACACCCTTGGCGAGAGCCTCCTCATCGCAGAAACCCGTCCAGACCTGCTGTCCTTTCTCTCCGTGAATGATGGCGGTTCCTGTGTCCTGGCAAAGCGGAAGCCTGCCTTTCGCTGCCACTTCGGCATTGCGGAGGAATGTCAGGGCCACATACTTGTCGTTCTCGCTTGCCTCCGGGTCACGCAGAATCTTCGCTACCTGTAGGTTATGGCTTCTCCTGAGAAGGAAGCTGACATCACGGAAAGCCTGGTTGGCCATAAGTGTGAGAGCCTCCGGTGTCACCTTGAGAATCGGGACACCCTCAAACTCACTGACACTCACCCCCTCTTTCGTCAGGAGATAGTATTCAGTGTCATCTTTACCGATCTGAAACATCGGTGCGTACTTGAATTCCATTGTCATTATGTTTTGGTTCGTAAATGATTTGCAAAGATACAAAAAATATCAATAACCGAAAATCTCTTCGAGAGAAACTCGTCTGACAGGAGCGATATTTTCCAAAGAGCCCATGTCAAGGTTGTTCTCGTTGCCAAGAACGAGGTACTTGTATGTGCGGCCCTTGACATTCTTCTTCTGGAAATCAATGACGTCGTCAAGAGTCATTTCCTTCACCTTGTCGTATATGATCTGGTTGATGTCATAGTCGAGTCCGTGATTGCGCGCATATATGAATTCGCTCAGAACCCCATCCTGAATCACCCGCTCCGTGGCGAGACGTTTCAGTACGGCCTCCTTTGCCAGATTGAACGCATGCTCAGACTCCGGGGTGTTCTCAATAATCTCGCTGAAAGCACTGAACGCATCCATCATCTTGTCATTCTGAGTGATGATATACGAGTAGAAGGTATTGTCCATATCCTTGTATGAAGGAGTGGTGTACCAAGCCTGGGCACTATAGCACAGTCCTCTCGACTCACGCATCTCCTGGAAGACGACGCCGTTCATGCCGCCGCCGAAATATTCGTTAAACAGGGCTTTCTGAGCCTCCTGCAGCGGGTCGTACTTCTGACCGTCGTTGCTGAATCCCATCAGATAGATGTTCTTGGCATCGTAAGGAGCGATGAGAACCTCCTTCTCAGGAGTGGTGACGGGCATGAAGATGTCAGCATGAGCACCGTCTCTCAGTCCTTCGGCTGAGATTTCCTCGTCAAGTTGCTCCTCCACTTCCTCCTCGTCCATAGGACCATAGTAGATGATGGTCTTCTTGTATGAGAGCAGGTCCTTTAGTTTCGCCAGCAATGCCTGTGGGTCTGCGTTGGCCAGTTCATCTGCCGACATTATGTTAGTCACTGAGTTCAGGGAACCATACTGACCGTACGCCCTCAACGCCCTGAAGCAAGTCTGCTGACTGAGTTTGGCGTCAGCCCGTGACTTCAGTATGTCATTTACGTAATTGTCGTATATCGCCTTGTCGGACTTGGCATTGCCAATCCAGTCGAGACAGAGTCCTATGGCTTTCTGCATGTTCTCGGAAAGTCCAGACACAGTGAAGAGCGTGCTGCCCTCGCTGACGCTTACACTTGCGTTGCAAGCAAGGTGATAAAGTTCTTTCTGGAGTTCCTCGGCCGACATGCGGTCTGTGCCCAGATAGGTGATGTAATCAGAAGCGACACTCAGTCCCTTGTCCGCCTTTGACCCATGCTCGATACGGTACTGGAGCCGGAACACGTCGTTGGTCTCGTTTTTCTTGTAGAGAAGCTCATCGCCGTTGTCATACTGTTTCCGCGACATATCCTTGCTGAAGTCGGGGAACACCGGCTGAATATCCTCAACCCTTGCTTTCGATATCTCCTCCACGAACTTGCTCTTGAGGTCACGGTTCATCTCAATCGGAGAGATATTCGGTTTCTCTATTTTCGCGATGTCGCTGTCCTCCCCGACACGCTTGTATATGCATGCGTAGCCGTCGGTGATGTATTTCCTCGCGAAATCGACAATGTCCTGCTTCGTGATTTTGCTAAGACGTTCGATGCGACCGACCTCGTCTTTCCATTCAGTGCCGTTCACAAAAGAATTGACGAACATGGACGCACGGCTCTCATTGTCTTCCAACTGATACATGTGCTGTAGTCTCATGTTGTTGATGATGCTTTCGAGCAGCACATCATCGAATTCTCCTTTCTTCAGTTTGTCCAGTTCCGCGAGCATCAGTTCCTTAGCCTCTTCGAGTGTCTGTCCTTGTTTCGGCAAAGCCAATGCTATCAGCTCTGAGAAATCGCTCATGTCGTTGATTCCGCTCTGTGCCACGAGTACCTTCTGCGACTGGTTGAGGTCGAGGTCGAATAGTCCGGCTTTCCCATTGGACAGGATCTCGCCGACAATCGTCAGATAGTCAAACTCAGGGCTTTTCGTTCCGGGGAATCCCCATGCGAGAACGACTCGCTCTGCCTCAGGACCTACTATCTCCTTCACGACAGGCTCTGTAAGCCGATGGAGAGGTATGTTCTGCAGTTCCGCCCTCTGGGCCTCGACGTCAGGGTTGGGTTTCCAGTCGCCGAAATACTGCCTGATGATTTCCATGGTTTTGTCGAAGTCGAAGTCGCCACTCATACATATCGCTACATTATTCGGCACGTACCATTTAGCGAAGTGTTTCTTGAGGTTCGTGATGGAAGGGTTCTTCAGATGCTCGCCCTTTCCGATAACCGTCTGCTTGCCATACGGATGGTTAGGGAAGAGTATCTGACTGGCAGCCTCCCATATCTTCCTCATATCCTGAGTGAGGGACATGTTGTATTCCTCGTACACAGTCTCAAGCTCCGTATGGAATCCGCGTATGACGGCATTCTTGAATCTGTCACTCTGTATCTTTGCCCAGTTCTCTATCTGGTTGGATGGTATATCCTCAGTGTAACAAGTCACGTCATCGCTTGTGTAGGCATTTGATCCGTTGGCTCCTATCACCGCCATGAGTTTGTCGTATTCGTTGGCGATGGCGTATGTCGAGGCCTTGTAGCTGAGACTGTCAATCACATGATAGATGGCGGCTCGCTGAAGCGGGTCTGTCGTGGTACGATAGACCTCGTACTGAGTTTCTATTTCGTCAAGCAACGGTTTCTCAGCTTCCCAGTCACTGGTACCGAAGTTTGGTGTTCCTTTGAACATGATATGCTCGAAGTAGTGCGACAGGCCTGTGGTCTCAGCAGGGTCGTTTTTCCCACCTACCCTGACGGCGATGTATGTCTGGATACGCGGCTGGTCCTTATTGACTGACAGATATACCTTCAGCCCGTTGTCCAGTGTATAAATACGAGTCTTCATCGGGTCTCCAGGAACCGATTCATAGTCTTTCTCCGTGCAACCCGCCATGAGAATCGCACTGATGCATAAAGCAATCAAAAGAGTCTTGTTCTTCATTGTGGTTATTATTTATTGGTTTTTGTATAGTTGAACTGCCGTTCTCCATCTTACACCTGATATGAACTCGTCCAGTTGCTCCTCACTGACATCGCCCATGTTATACTCCTTCTTGGCGTCAGCCTTGACCATGTCAATCCATCTGAGGTAAGCCTTCTGGTCTATATTCCTGACCGGGTAGCCCCTTCTGAGCGCGGATATGGCAGCCACCAATGCCGCTGAGTCATTGACGAAGCCGGAGTTCACCCGTCTCACCACCGTGTCGATGTCCTTTCTTTCCACTACGAATCCGAGCATATCGACGTATTCCTTGTCAGCCCATTCACAGTCGCAGAGAGCCTCAATCAACTCGTAGTATCTTATGCCGTTATCGAGGGCGTTCTTCTTGATGAGGCATTTCTGATAATGGTACTCCTCGCATTCGCCCTGCTCAGCAACCAGACGCTCAAGCAGTTCCTTGCCCTTTTTCACTGACTGGAGTATCAAAGGGTTAGGGAAATCGAAAGTGATGATGTCGTTACTTGCCACTTCCTTTCTTGAGTCACGTCTCGGCCATTTCGTGATGTCGCGCCAGATGCCGACGGTCTTGATGTTCACACCGGGAACTACATACGTCCTGTCCTGACTTGCCATGACATAGGAGAACGGTAGTCTGCTCAGGTCAGGATGCTGGGTGAGTTTTCCCATGACCATAGAGAACATCCCAATCGTTGCCGGCCACAGGATATGGCATCCGGAGGCTGTCTTGACACCCCGTTCGAGCGTTCCCCAGTGGATAGGTCCCATCTTGTAGGCATGGTTGCTCTGGTTGGTGTTGGAGCCAGCATTATAGAACGAGTACTGGCCACCTATGAGCAGTGTGCTCTTATGGTGACTGCATGTGAACGGACCGCACAACGCAGCACAAGCCTCGCCGTTGTCCATGTATGTATTGGCGAAGAACAGGGAAGACTCACTGACGAATCCCCTTCCTATGTGCACTGCCTCGCCGACGAAACTGTCATAGACCTTCGCCCCGTCGGTTATCTCCGCACCACAAGCCGTCACGACCTTTTCCATAATCACATCGGGACCGATATAAGTCACCGCACCTTCACAACCATGTATGTCGCAGTCCTCCAGTTTAGTCGCACCTTCTATGACGCAATAGTCACCGACCCTGCAACATCTTCCTTTGTCACCATGATAATGCTGCTCATAGACCATCATGAAGATGTCGTGGTAGTGGATCATCATCCATGCCAACTGTGCTGTAAGCTCAGGACAAAGCACCACATTCCCGTCACCACCCTCGTTCAGGACTGAGATGACCTTCGGCATGTCCTTCTTTCCACTGCCTCTGAGAATCCTGACGTCTGAGATCCTGCAGTGCTCTCCTATCTCCACACGACCATAGAAGTTGGTGTTCCTGACGGCACTGGCATCGAAACCATCAGCGACCTTGACCGCCGACCAGTCCTCCGCCCAGCATCTCTGGGACTCAAGGACGATGACTTCATCGTTACTGAGCTGTCTCATGGTCTATGGCTGTTCTTCCTCGATAGAATACAGGAAATCGTTGTATGGATATTTCTGGACATGCAGTTCTTTGACTTTCCTGTATAGCAGTTCCTTGAACTCCTTCATGTTCGTGCCATTGGCCGCTGAGACGAAGAAGCAGCTGTCCCCCATTTTTGCCATCCAGGTCCTCATGAGTTCCTCAAGCGAGATATTCTCTTTGGTAATCGGTGTGAGATCATCCTCATCCTTCGGAATCCATGTATAGGCATCGATTTTATTGAACAGTATCACCGAAGGTTTGTCGTTCGACCCCAAGTCGCCCAAGGTCTTCTCAACGACCTTTATCTGCTCCTCGAAATCGGGATGGGAAATGTCAACGACGTGAATGAGCAGGTCAGCCTCCCTTACCTCATCAAGGGTGGATTTGAAGGACTCAACCAGGTCCGTCGGGAGTTTGCGTATGAAACCTACCGTATCGGATAACAGGAATGGAAGGTTGTCGATGGTCACTTTCCTGACCGTCGTATCTAAGGTAGCAAACAGTTTGTTCTCCGCGAAGACATCGCTTTTCGACAAAAGATTCATCAACGTGGATTTCCCCACGTTCGTATATCCCACCAGAGCGACTCGTATCAGTCTTCCCCGGTTCTTTCTCTGAGTGACCTTCTGAGTGTCAATCTCCTGAAGACGTTGCTTCAGCAAAGACATGCGGCTTCTGACGATTCGCTGGTCCATCTCCAACTGAGTCTCACCAGGACCGCGAAGCCCGACGCTACCACCTCTCTGTCTCTCGAGGTGGGTCCAGAGTCTCGTCAGACGAGGAAGCATATACTTGTATTGAGCAAGTTCAACCTGTGTCTTCGCCGTGGCGGTCTGGGCTCTCATGGCAAAGATGTCGAGAATCAGGCTGGTCCTGTCCAGAATCTTCACCTGTAACACCTTCTCTATATTACGAATCTGCTTCGCGCTCAGCTCATCATCGAAAATAACCATCCCGACCTCTCTCTCCTCTTCCTCCTCTGACTTGATGAACGCACGTATCTCCTCCAGTTTTCCCGTTCCGACGTAAGTGACGCTGCTCGGACCTCCGACCCTCTGGGTGAAACGCTTTATGACCTTTGCCCCGGCTGTGCTGGCAAGAAATTCCAGCTCATCCAGATACTCCTTGGTTTTTCTCTCATCCTGATGCGGAGTGATGAGACCCACGAGCACGGCTGTCTCGACCTTTGGTTCTGTAATAACGAATTCTTTCACTGTATTTTCTGAAAATGCGTACAAAAATACATAAAATTTTCAAGTTTCCACAGAAAAATAACGTCAAATTAAATAATTTTATCTATCTTTACGGCCTGAATGGAAAAAATAGATTCACAAATACAGGAAATCATCAACGGAATGCCGCCTATCGGACTTGACGAGATGGAGTCTATCCGTCTGATGAACAGGCTGGATACGAAGTTCGTCACGACCAAGAGGCATCTCATTGAACTTCTTGGTATGTTGCAGGGGAAATACTATTCCCAAGACATACACTCCATTCGCATATGCCCCTACCGAACCACCTACTTCGACACCGATGACCATGCTCAGTATATGCAGCATCACAACAAGAAAGGTCACAGGACAAAGGTCCGTGTGAGGACTTATCTTGTTGACGGGGATGTCACATTCCTCGAGGTCAAAGGTAAGAACAACCACGGACGCACGAAGAAGAAGAGGATACGCATAGACTCTCTGGAGAGGGCTCAGGAAACAGAAGGCGTATGTGAGTTGGTGCACAGGAAGACTGGATTTCAATTTAAGTCCATGCATCCTGTCGTCCAGAATCTGTTTGACCGCATCACCCTTGTCAACATGAGCAAGACGGAACGGCTGACCATAGATTTCAACATCCGTTTCCATAACTTCGAGACCGGCCTGGACGCAGATAGCGACCAACTTGTGATTGTCGAGCTGAAACGCGACGGAAACGTGTTCTCACCAGTCACCAATTTGCTCCGCGACCTCCACATACACCCAACGGGGTTCTCGAAATGCTGCATCGGCATGTGCTGGACAGACCCTGACCTCAGGCAGAACAACTTCAAGGCGAAGATACGCAGGCTCAAGAAAATCAATAATGCTTAAGGTCTGATACCGTATCCTCACTATTGCCTAAAAAACGGAATTATTAACACAACTAATTATGAGCCAATTACTATCATTACTTGACAACGACACATGCAGACTTCTGGACTTGTTCCTCCGTCTGATTATCAACACGGTCTTTACGATTGTCATCGCAAAGCAGTTCTATTTCCCCAAAAGCCGTCGCAAGGACTTCTTCTTCACATACATCCTTGTGGGCTTCGGAATCTTCATGCTTATCCATCTCATGGGTGACGCCAAGCTGAAGACTGGCATCGCGATGGGTCTGTTCGCTATCTTCTGCATCATGCGCTACCGCACCGAGTCTGTTCCTATCAGGGAGATGACCTATTTGTTCCTCATCATCTCAATGGCTGCCATCAACGGATTGGCATGGACGGCTGACGTGTCAGGCAAACACCCTGACTTCCTTTTTCCTGAGATCGTGGCGGCAGTAGAGCTCATAGTGACTAACGCCTGCTTCCTGTTGGTCATCTGGCTGGCGGAAGGTCGTCGTTGGGTCAGGAGCCAGTCTTCCAAGTATATCAAGTATGACAAGATCGACCTTATCGTCCCAGAACGTCATGATGAGCTTATCAGCGACCTGAGGAAACGTACAGGCCTCAACATCACTGATGTCAGCATAGGCTCTCTCGATTTCCTCAAGGACATGGCTCTTCTCAAGGTTTATTACAACGAGACTTCCAACGAGGACGGCAATGATGACACACTCCAGAAAATGCCTAAACTCTATGATTAGAAAATTACTATTCACTGTCGGCTGTTGGCTGTTGACCATTGGAGCCAGTGCTCAGGATGATGATTTCGGACTCAATTTCGAAATCGGCGCAGAGAAGAAACTTGCCAAAGGGCTGAAACTCGGACTTGAGGGCAATGTACGCACTCAGGACAACACAAGGCGCATCGACCGCTATGGCCTCGGACTTGACTTGTCCTATAAGTTTTTCTCCTCCGCGGACAAGCGTTGGGACGCGAAGGTGTCCGGTGGATTCGAGTACCTGTGGATACAGAGTCTCAGCACTTCGGAAGACAAGTACTATGACGAGACCGATGACCTCTATCCAGACTGGAAGGTCGGTGACGTGAAGGGTTACAACGTGCTCGACCGCTATTGGCGCAACCGTCAGCGCTATTCCGTGGGACTGAACGTAGGATTCACCCCTAACAAACGCTGGTCCTTCAGCCTCAAGGAGACTTTCCAGTATAGCCACTACAACTCCGTTGACTCCATCGGCGAACTCAAGGTTCGTCGTAGGTACAATGACGATGGTGACGAGATCATGAGACAGACTCAGGATTACGAAAGCAAGTCATCGAAACACAAGACAGTGCTTCGTTCCAGGCTTGAGGCAAAATATGACATCCCACTATGCAAGTTCGACCCTTACGCATCTGTCGAATACGCCGCCGGACTCAACTACTCCACGACCAAGTGGAAATACACCGTCGGGACTGACTACAAACTCTCCAAGACAAAGAAACTCTCAGTGTTCTACCGCTACAACCACGAGGATGACGATGATGAGCCTAACGGCCATCTTGTTGGGTTCTCGTTCAATATCGATTTCTAACCGTTAATGGTTCGCTGCCGGTGACTCTGTCATCGGCGGGGACGTACCTGCTTTCAATATGAGATACCATTCACTGATATTGGCTTTGGTATTCGCGAGTTCAGCCAAAGCTCAAGACTACAGCCTGTACATCCAGACCTCACAAACAGAGACGGGCTTTGAAGTCGCCGATGTCCAGAAAATCACGTGTGAGGACGGCAATATCGTAATCACGAGGAAAGACGGGACGAAATCACAACCGGCACCGCTTTCCGAAGTACGGAAGATGTACTTCAGCACCGTGCCCGTAGCGATCAGAGACCCAAGGCGGAATCCCGGCGACGATGATTCCGATGCCCCTGTGTTCAATCTGCAGGGTGTCAGAGTCACGTCATCATACAAAGGGATTGTAATTAGAAACGGAAAGAAAACCATTCAAAACTAACCATTGCCATGAACCGTAGATGTCTTTTGCTATTTTCACTCACAATCCATACGTTCGTGTGCGCCCTCTCTCAGAGTTACTACGTCTGTGATGGCTTCACGTTCACGAGGCATCAGATCACTGAGAATGCGGTGCTCCCGACCGACTGGTCCGAAATAGACAGCATCACTTTCGCAGAACCGCAATATCCTGAAATCAAGATAGAGTACGATGGCGCCACTGCGACAGTCTCGATTCCCGCCAACGTGAAGGGCGTGACTTGCTCAAGCGGAACGAGCTCACATGTCGTAATCAACTCTTCCAACACTACAGAGGAGTACCTCTACACACTATCAGGCAGCAGTACCGACGGA
Organism: Bacteroidaceae bacterium; assembly: GCA_024398405.1. Classification (GTDB taxonomy): domain Bacteria; phylum Bacteroidota; class Bacteroidia; order Bacteroidales; family Bacteroidaceae; genus Colivivens. Next base: position 9,913 of record JAKSJE010000029.1, on the reverse strand, counting down.
TCGTTCACGGTCAATGGCGACTATAAACTCTCAGTCAAGCTCAATGGGGTCAGCCTCACCAGCAACAAGGGCGCTGCCGTCGATATTGAGGACGGGAAGCGAATCGACATCCTCGTAGCCGATGGAACCGTGAACACATTCTCCGATAAGCCGAAAGGAGCGCAGAAAGCATGTTTCTACACCAAAGGACACATGGAACTCAAGGGTGGCGGCGACCTCAACATCACCGGCAAGACAAAACATGCCCTCGCGGCGAAGGAATATTGTATCATCAAAGCCTCCTTCACAGGAAACCTCAATATCCTCGGTGCCATAAGCGACGGGATACACTGTGGCAAAGGTGAGAAGGGCGATGGAGAGAACAACTATTTCCAAGTCAACGGCGGTAACGTCAGCATATCAGGATGCGGAAGCGACTGTATCGACTCCGACGACTACGGCTGTGCGTACATCAATGGTGGAAGGATAAGCATGGAAATCACTCAGGATGACGGCAACGGGTTTAAGGTTGACAGCATCATCGTCATGAAGGGCGGGGAGATCACAGCCAATGTCACCGGTGACGTGAGCAATGGCATTCGCTGCAGCTATCGCGCCTACTTCAACGGTGGAACCATCAATGCAAACGTCGCCGGAAGTGGCTCACGCGGGATACGTGGCAAGAAGACCGCGGCCTCGACCACTACCACCGTCGCGAACGGAGGCTACCTTGACTTCGGCGGAACGAATGTCACGATGACAGTCAGTGGCAAGACCAACACAAGTGAGTCAATGACTTGCTACGGCATCAAGGCAGATCAGGTGCTCACTCAGACAGCAGGTGATATCTCCATAGAAGTCACCTCGGCCGACACCGCCACCAAGGATATTAACGCCAAGACGGACAACTGGACAGGCGGCACCCGTAACGGAAAGACGAAATGAACATAAGGTGACAACCACCAGTGTGTTGCCACGAAAACCAAGAACATGAAATTCAAACGTATTTTACTCAAACTCTCCGGTGAGAGCCTTGCCGGAGAGAAAGGCTATGGCATTGATGTGAATAGGCTCAATGACTACGCACGTCAGATCAAGGAAGCTCACGAGATGGGCGTACAGATAGGAATAGTGATAGGAGGGGGAAATATCTTCCGTGGACTCAGTGGGGCAACCAAGGGATTCGACCGTGTCAAGGGCGACCAGATGGGGATGTGTGCCACCGTCATCAATAGCCTGGCCCTCTCCAGCGCATTAGGAGCAGCAGGATGCAAGAGCCGTGTCCTCACAGCCATCCGCATGGAGCCTATCGGTGAGTTCTATAGCAAGCATCGCGCCATCGAATGCATGGAGAACGGTGAGGTGGTCATCATCTCATGCGGAACAGGCAGCCCGTATTTCACTACTGACACAGGTTCGTCGCTTCACGGAATCGAGATCGAGGCCGATGTCATGCTTAAAGGCACTCGCGTCGATGGTGTCTATACAGCCGACCCGGAGAAGGACCCGACTGCCACCAAGTTCCATGACATTACATTCGACGAGGTCTATAACCGAGACCTCAAGGTCATGGATCTCACTGCCACGACGATGTGTAAGGTCAACAACCTGCCTATTTATGTCTTCGACATGGACACGCCAGGCAACCTGAAGAAGGTTCTTGAAGGTCAGGAAATCGGGACATTGGTTCATAACTGACGAGTCACACACTCCATCCCTAACGACCCATACGGTCATCATCACGCCACTCATGTAGGATGCGACATCCTGCACGAGTGGTGTGAGTCGTGTTGTATTCGGGGGTTGTCCTTTTCTGATGGGGGAAATAAGGAGTCAGCGGAATCTTAGAACAAGAAAAATCTGTAAGCATTGGAATTCCATCACTTACAGATTCAAACGGTACCCAGAGCCGGGGTCGAACCGGCACGGGTTGCCCCACTGGTGTTTGAGACCAGCGCGTCTACCGATTCCGCCATCTGGGCTTAAGCGGTTGCAAAGGTAGGAAAAAAAAATCTATGCACCAAATTTTCAACGATTATTTGAGGGCTGATAACTGATAATTGGTAATTATTTCTTAACTTTGCAGCAAAATCGGAAGGAAATGGATGAATTTGATATTCACGAAGAACAGTATATCTCGGCTCAAGAGAAGGATTTCGAAAATGCTCTGCGTCCTCTGTCGTTCGGTGATTTCAGCGGACAGGGAAAGATTGTAGAGAACCTCAGCATTTTCGTGGAAGCAGCCAAGATGAGAGGGGAGCCACTCGACCACACCTTGCTACATGGTCCTCCTGGACTGGGCAAGACGACTTTGGCAGCGATAATCGCCAACGAGTTAGGGGTGAACCTGAAAGTCACCTCCGGTCCTGTGCTTGACAAGCCCGGAGACCTGGCAGGACTGCTGACCAGCCTCGAACCGAACGACGTGCTTTTCATTGACGAGATACACCGTCTGTCGCCTGTAGTCGAGGAATATCTCTATTCCGCCATGGAAGACTACAGGATAGACATCATGCTCGACAAGGGTCCTGCAGCGAGAAGCATACAGATCACACTCAACCCTTTCACATTGGTGGGAGCGACTACGCGAAGCGGTCTCCTGACCAGTCCGCTGAGAGCACGGTTCGGAATCAACCTCCATCTCCAGTATTATGACGCACAGACGTTGCAGAAGATCATACTCAGGTCATCGCGGCTTTTGGGTGTGAGCTGTGAGCCGACTGCTGCCGCCGAGATCGCGAGGAGGAGCCGCGGAACACCTCGTATCGCCAATTCCTTGCTGAGGCGCGTGAGGGACTTTGCCCAAGTGAAGGGAAACGGCAGCATCGACATCGACATCGCAAGGGTGGCACTCGAGGCCCTGAATATCGACAAGTACGGTCTTGACGAGATTGACAACAAGATACTTCTCGGACTGATTGATAAATTCAAGGGTGGTCCGGTGGGTATCGGCACCATCGCAACCGTCATCGGTGAGGATGCGGGGACAGTGGAGGAGGTATATGAGCCTTTCCTCATAATGGAAGGATTCATCAAACGTACGCCTCGCGGTCGTGAGGTGACGGAACTTGCGTACAAGCACCTTGGTAAGACACCGTCCGGACCGCTGCAGGGAGAATTGTTTTAGGAGGACAGAACCCACCTATAAGCTAATGAAGCAATGGCAAATCTAAAGGGATTGCTGAAAGATACGGCAATATACGGAGCAAGCAGCATTCTGGGACGGTTCCTGAACTACTGCCTGGTTCCGCTATACACATACACACTGAAATCCTGTGCTGACTACGGTATCTACACTGACATATACGCTCAGACAGGTCTGCTGCTGGTCATCTTGACTTTCGGCATGGAGACGACATTCTTCCGCTTCATCAACCAGCAAGATACAAGGACGGAGAAAATGAAAGTCTATAGCACCTCGCTTATGATGGTGGGGTGTGTGGCTCTGTTATTCGCTCTGATGGTGATGGTGTTCCTCAGCCCGATAGCAAGAGCCGAGGGCTATCCAGAGCAGAAGTGGTATCTCGGAATCATGGCATTGGTAGTGGCCCAGGATGCCATACAGGCCATCATCTTCGCTTATCTGAGGAACGAGCACAAGCCGGTGAGATTCGCTTGCCTGAAACTGACGTTCATCTTCCTGAGCGTAGGACTGAACATCGTGGCGTATGTGCTGATGCCCCGGCTCAACGCCGACTGGGAAATCAGCGTGAAGTGGGCTTTCTGCATAAACCTGATTTGCACCACCACAATCTCATTGCTGTTGCTGAAGGACGTGACAGGCATCAGGTGGATTTTCGACAAGACGAAGGCAAAAGCCATGCTCCGTTACACCTGGCCTATGCTGATTCTTGGAATTGCCGGAATCCTGAACCAGGTGGCCGGGCAGATTATGCTGCCGCGTATCCTTGAGCAGGAAGAAGGCCGCCACCAGTTAGGCATCTACGAGGCAGGAGTGAAGATAGCCATGATCATGGCCCTCATCACACAGGCTTTCCGATACGCATACGAACCGTTCGTCTTCGGATCAGCCAAGGACAAGGGAAGCAAGCAAATGTATGCGGTGGCGATGAAATATTTCATCGTGTTCACCCTCTTCGCCTATCTGTGCATAGTGGGTTATATCGACATACTCCAGGTCATCGTGGGTCCCAAGTTCAGAGAGGGCTTTGATGTCATACCGGTTGTCATGCTGTCAGAGATAATGATGGGCATCACGGTAAACCTGTCGTTCTGGTACAAACTGATAGACAAGACCATCTACGGCGCATGGTTCTCAATCGCGGGATGTGTGGTGCTTATGATAATCAACATGCTCCTCATACCGAGGATGGGCTACTGGGCATGTGCCATAGCCGGATGTGCCGGTTACGGCACGACGATGGTGCTGAGTTATGCCGTCGGCCAGAGGAAGAATCCGATAGACTACCCGATGAAGTCAATCGGTCTCTACTGCCTGCTGGCACTCGTGTTCTTCGCAGGAATACAGACCGTGAGCAATTTCTTCGACAACACATGGACGAGGATAGGAATAAACACAATAATCATATTAATTTTCTTAGCAATTCCAGTGTATGAAATCATTCAAAAACGCAAGTAGAGTCTTTGTCGTAGGACTTGGACTCTGGGCCTTCGGTTCAGCCATCGCCATCGCTGACGAGGGAATGTGGATGATCAACAATCTCTCTGCAAGAACAGACAGCATCCTACGGTCAATGGGTCTGGAACTGACACATGAGCAACTGTATAGTGCAACGCACCCATCACTCAATGACGCCATCGTGAATTTCGGTGGATTCTGTTCCGGAGTCGTCGTGTCGGACCAGGGACTGGTGTTCACCAATCACCATTGTGGATTTGATGCCGTGCAGTCGCATTCCACCCCAGAGAACGACTATCTGACAGACGGTTTCTTCGCAAAGAGGCTGAAGGACGAACTGCCAAACGAAGGGCTGTACGTGGATTTCCACCTGAGGACCATCGACGTGACCGAAACACTGAGAGCACTGGATTCCGAACGATCTGCGGAGGCTGTGAAACTGGTGGAGAACGGTCTGAGAGACTCCGTCAACGGTATCTTCGCCGTGATAACACCTTATCACAGAGGCCTGAGATACTACATGAGCGTGTATCAACGCTTCACCGACGTCCGACTGGTGTTCGCCCCGCCACAGTGCTTGGGCAAACATGGTGGTGACACAGACAACTGGATGTGGCCACGTCAGACGTGCGACTTCAGTGTGTTCCGCATCTACACCGACAAGCAAGGCCGTCCGGCAGAGTTCTCAAAGGACAACATTCCGCTGAAGCCGAAGAACCATGCGAGAATCAGCCTGCATGGTTATCAGCCGGGTACGTTTTGCATGACACTCGGCTATCCGGGAAGTACGAACCGCTACCTCAGCAGTTACGGCACAGAGAGCACCATGAGGAACGTCAATGCCGTCAGGGTGCAGGTGCGAGGTGTGAAGCAAGACATCATGAAGAAGGCTATGGCGTCAAGTGACGCACTCAGAATCATGTACTCATCGAAATACGCTGCCAGCAGCAACTACTGGAAATACTCCATCGGGCAGAACGAGGCTCTCACTAAACTCAATGTCATCGAGGAGAAGAGAGAGACGGAGAAGGCGGTGTCACAAGGGTTGTTGGACAGTCTGCGCAATGAATATGCCGACAATGACAAGAACCAGTTCATGATGTCGATGATAGAAGAGTCATTCATCCAGGGCAGCGACATACTCCAGATTGCCTTAATAAGTCTGCTCAAGATGATGAGAAACGAGACCGATGACACTAAACTCCACAAAACACTGGAGAAGGAATACAAAGACATCGACATAGAGACCGACAAAGCCATATTCGCAGCGATGATAAGGAACTACAGGGAGAAAGTGGAAAGAAACTATTGGCCTGACTTCCTCCATAACATCGACTCGCGCTATGGTGGAGACGTCGATAGATACTCCGATGACATCTACAAGACATCCGTTTTCACGGACAGGGAGAAGATACTGGCTGTCAGCAAGACAGAGGAACTACTGGCGGATGAGATATCCTCTATCTCATTTGACGTGCTGATGTGCATGATGGATCACAGTCCGTCAATGGCAATCGACAGCCTTGAGAGGGAACTGCTGCTATGCTTGCAGAAAGCAGACCCGAACCACGAATTCTACCCTGACGCCAACTCTACGCTCAGGATGAGTTACGGTATCGTTGACGGCTACACATCGGAAGGGACTGACGGAACCTGCTACACACTTCCGCAGTCGCTCATCGACAAGAACGTGGACTATCCGGACAATTCCGACTACGCACTTCTGCCATCGGTACGTAAGTGGTTCATGAAGGGGAATTTCGGCAAAAGATACAAGGACACAAGAAGCGGTGACATGCAACTCTGCTTCCTCTCGACCAACGATATCACCGGAGGCAACTCCGGCTCCGGCATGTTCGACGGCAAGGGACGGCTTATCGGCCTTGCGTTCGATGGTAACTGGGAAGCCATGAGCGGTGACCTGAAGTTCGATGACAACCTCCAGAGATGCATCGGGGTTGACATACGCTATGTACTGTCAGTCATTGAGAACTACGGCAAGGCGAAGCGGCTTATCAAGGAACTGTCCTTTGAGTGATGCTCCCCTGCCCTTTCCATCTGCTGACCGGTCTTGACTGCCCTTTTTGCGGTTCCCAACGCGCTTGCCTATGTTTCATGAGAGGTGAGTTCGCTGAGGGACTAGCGTACAACTACGCTCTAATAGTCATCATCCCGCTTACGGTGGCATTCGTATTGGTGGGATTCTTCAATCGTCACCATCGCTTCGATCGTCTCAAGGCTGTCATCTACCACAAGTGGGCACGATATTCCTATTTTTTGTCCTTTTTTCTTTGGTGGATAATCAGAAATTTGTAAATTTGCAAAAAGTAACACATTAACATACTATATTATGAAGACAAACTACGAAGTCCGCTATGCGGCACATCCACAGGATGCCAAGAGTTATGATACGACACGGCTGCGTCATGATTTCCTTATCGAGAAGGTTTTCTCTGAAGATGAGGTGAACCTCGTTTACAGCATGTACGACAGGATGGTGGTCGGTGGAGCCATGCCGGTGAGCGAATGCCTGAGACTTGAGGCCATCGACCCGCTGAAGGCTGATTTCTTCACGACCCGGAGAGAGGTGGGAATCTTCAACGTGGGAGGCGCCGGAACCGTGAAAGTCGGCGAGGAGTCTTTCGAACTCGACTACAAGGAGGCTCTCTACATAGGCCGTGGAGACAGAGACGTACTCTTCTGCAGCAAGAACCCAGAGAAACCTGCCAAGTTCTACATCAACTCCACGACAGCCCACAAGGAATACCCTTGTCGCAAGATCACGAAGGCGGATGCCGTCGTGGCACACATGGGCAGTCTGGAGATGAGCAACGAGAGGAACATAAACAAGATGATAGTGAATCAGGTGCTCCCCACATGCCAGTTGCAGATGGGCATGACGGAACTCGCGCCTGGAAGCGTCTGGAACACGATGCCGGCTCATGTGCATTCCAGAAGAATGGAGGCGTACTTCTATTTCGAAGTGCCCGAAGAACAGGCTGTCTGCCATTTCATGGGGGAAGTGGCTGAGACACGTCATATCTGGATGAAGGGCGACCAGGCTGTACTGTCACCTGAATGGTCTATTCACAGTGCCGCGGCAACACATAACTATACTTTCATCTGGGGCATGGGTGGTGAGAACCTTGACTATGGCGACCAGGATTTCTCCAACATCACAGACCTGAGATAAACAACTGATAAACTAACTAAATAACCAACGACACAATGAATTTATTCTCGCTTGAAGGTAAGAATGCCTGGATCACGGGGGCATCTTACGGAATTGGTTTCAACATCGCGCGCGCTTTCGCTGGTGCGGGAATCAAGAATATCATTTTCAACGACATCAACCAGGAACTGGTCAACAAAGGACTGGCATCATATCAGGAGGCTGGCATCGAGAACGTCCACGGATACGTTTGCGATGTCACCGACGAAGAGGCTGTCAAGGCTCTCGTCATGAGAATCCATGAGGAGGTTGGTCAGATCGACATACTCGTCAACAACGCCGGAATCATCAAACGCATACCTATGCACGAGATGAAGCGGGCTGAGTTCCAGCAGGTGATAGACATCGACCTCGTTGGTCCGTTCATCGTATCAAGTGCGGTACTGCCGGAGATGATGGAAAGACGTGAGGGCAAGATCATCAACATCTGCAGCATGATGTCAGAACTCGGCCGTGAGACCGTCAGTGCATACGCTGCCGCGAAGGGTGGACTGAAGATGCTCACGAGGAACATCTGTTCTGAATACGGAGAGTACAACATACAGTGCAACGGCATAGGTCCGGGCTACATCGCTACTCCTCAGACAGCGCCGCTGCGAGAGACACAGCCTGACGGAAGTCGGCACCCGTTCGACAAGTTCATCTGCGCCAAGACCCCTGCGGGTCGTTGGCTCGACCCATCAGAACTCGGAGGCCCTGCTGTCTTCCTGGCCTCACATGCCAGCGACGCCGTGAATGGGCATGTGCTTTATGTTGACGGTGGCATTCTCGCTTATATCGGAAAACAACCATGATGAAGAGCGCCTTGACATTCGGACTTTGGCTTTGGGTCATGGGCAGCATGGCTCAGAGCGTCACCGTCACCGTCAGGAATCCCCTGACCTCAGCCAGAGCCGGGGAGATGATAGAGGTGGACATGGGCACACTCAAGTCGAAACTCAACGCGGAAAGCGGCTTGATCGTGACGGACGCCGACGGGAAGGAACTTCCAAGCCAGGTGACTTACGACGGCAAACTCATCTTCCAGGTCGGCGTCGCGGGAAAAGGCAAGAGCGTGTATTACGTGAGAAACGGAATCAGCAGCAAATACGAGCCAAAGGTCTATGGCAGATATGTACCCGAGAGAGCGGATGACATCGCCTGGGAAAACGAGCAGGTGGCGTTCCGCACCTACGGTCCCGCACTGCAGAGAAGAAACGAGCAGGCCTTTGGTTTCGACATCTGGAACAAACGGACGAGCCGTTTCATCATCGACGAGCGTTACGCCAACGAACTGGATCCGCACGTCGCGGCAGTGGCGCGGAAACTGACAGCCATGGGCAACGAGGCATTGGCAAACGACGTAAGGAACGCGGTAAGCTACCATGTGGATCACGGAAACGGCATGGACTGCTACAAAGTCGGTGCGACACTCGGCTGCGGAACTCCGGCGCTACTCGCTGACGGTGGTTCCACCATCGTCTATCCTTGGTGCTGGAAGGAATACAAAATCCTGGACAACGGCCCGCTGCGTTTCACGTTCACCATGACCTACAATCCGTCTCACCTCAACGGGACGGAGGTAGTGGAGACACGCACCGTGAGCCTCGACGCTGGCAGCCAGATGAACAAGTGCGTCGTGTCTTACTCAGGACTGAACACCCTGACTCCGGTATGCGCCGGCATCGTAGTACACAACGAGAACCCTACTGCCTACATCCTCTGTCCTGAGAATGGCTACATGGGCTATGAGGACCTCGGCGACTCAAAGCAGTACAAAGAGAAGTATCGCTTCCAGAACAAAGACTTCGGCAGGATTTTCGTCGGAGCCGTCTTCCCAGACAAGAAAGTGACGATGAAGTACCGCACCGACGAAGGGTTGCCAGGTGCTGTAGGACACATACTCGGCGTCTCTTCCCTCAAAGGCAGCGACGACATGTTCACATACTATTTCGGAACTGGATGGGACAGGAACAAGGAGACCGGTTTCCAGAACATGACGAACTGGGAGGCTTATCTGGCGGCTTACGCAAGGCAGATACGCAATCCACTGAAGGTCACAATCAAATAAGGTGGGTTCTATAAATTCATTTCTTGCGATTTTGAGGTTTGTTCCGAACAGG
>JAKSJE010000028.1 GCA_024398405.1 Bacteroidaceae bacterium | reverse complement strand
CCTGCTAAAGAAAAATCTCAAAATCACCTAAAATGTAATTAATAGAACACCCCTTCAATGAGATTCGGCAGGGCATGACTCAGCGTTCACTTGTCCTTCCTCCCGAAGATGGAGAAATGGACGTATCGCTTCGGATTCTCCCTCAGGTCGAGCATGAGTCGCGAGGCATTGCTCAGTGTGGAATCGAGGTGGACATATACCGAAGGGTCGTTCATGAGCCTGCCGATGGAAGAAGAACGGCTGTTCAGTTTCAGCGAGAGTGTGTCTGTCAGGTCGCTGAGGTTAGTCACCGCATTGCCTGCCGCAGCCAGCGTCGCATCAGCCTTTTCCGCCAGGGCTGTGATATTCACCTGACGCAACTGTGATGTGGTGGATCTGACATCGTCCAAGACCTTGCCAGCCTTTGTCACCATGTCGGGCACGCTGTTACTCATCGACGCCATCATCTGGTTCAGGCTCTTGGACGAGGCCTGCAGTTCATCGGTAATGGTCTCGACATTTCTCAGCGATGCGGCAAGCGCCGGGTCGTTCGCCAATCGGTTGAGGGCAGACACCAAAGAGTCGATCTTTGGTATCATGGCCTTTATGTCTGGTATCATGTCGCCAGCCGCACTCAGCACGTCAGCGCCTCCGCTGCTGCCCGGGATGGTGTCGCCGGGGTTCAGCAACGCCGTTTGGTCGCGCCCTAATATGATGTTCAGTTTCGGCGCGCCGAGCATGTCCTTATGGATTGTGGCATGTGAGCCGACCGGCAGGGTGAATCCATCCGCCACCTCAGCAGCGACGATGATCTCCTGAGCAGCCTGATTGTAGTCCATGGACTTCACGGAGCCGATTTTCAGTCCGTTTGAGATGACGTCACCCGCGACGAGCAGACCATTGACATTATCCATCCTTACATAATAGATGTTATCTGTATGGAACAGTTTCATCCCTTTCAGGAATATGATTCCGAAATAGACTATCAGTACCGCGACGATGGCGGTGATTCCGATCTTGATTTCCTTATCGTATTTCATACTAATTGTTTTTCTTTTTCTTCCACATCTGTATGGCTGTATAGGTCTCTATGTGAGTTCCGTCGTTGAACGCCACGACAAAGCACTGAGGGAACTTGTCAAGGATTTCCTTTCGCATCCTGAGAATCTCGTTGTAGTCCGACGTGGCGCCATAGGTGTATTTGTACATTCCGTTTTCCTGGAAGCATTGTGCGTCAAGTCCTTTCAGTTGAGGGCTTCCGGCCTTTATCGCTGACTGCGAGGCCAATAGTTGGATTTTGAACACTATCCCCTTATCCGCCTGTGGAGCAGATGCGGTGTCAGTTGGCTGCTTCGTACTGACATCGGTGGACGCTTCCGTCTCCGTCTGTCCAGAGGCATTCATGATTTCGTCAGCCCCGATTTTCTCCAAGTTAGACATCCTGCCGGTATGCTGGGCTTTATAAGTGACTATGGCATTGAAGATGCATTTGGCGATAATCGTCTGTCCGGCGTCAGAGAGGAGGAACTGTTCCTCCGGTCGTGAGCAGATGAACCCCACCTCGAGCAATACACTCGGCATATATGTCCACCGGAGCACCGCCAGATTGGCCTGATGGACTCCCATGTCCTTCCTCCCGCCGGTGCCGACGAGTTCCTTCTGCACCATAGTGGCGAAATTCACGCTCTCGCTCATGTCCCTGTCCTGCATCAGTTGGAACATGATATCGCTCTCAGAGGATTTGTCATTGGCAAGCGAATAGACACCTTTTCCGTCGGCCTCGTATTGCAACACGGAATTCTCACGTTTCTCGACTTCAAGGTTCTCCTCGGCAGTCCTCAGCGTCAGAGTGTATGACTGCACCCCGACCGGTTGACTCACCTTTCTGTTCTCGACGGAGTTGGTATGAATGGAAAGGAAAAGGTCGGCCTTGGCATTGTTGGCTATTTCGGCCCTGCCGCTCAGAGTCACGAACACATCCCTGTCACGAGTGTAGATCAGGCTCACATCAGGACAATTCGTCTGAATCAGCCTGCCTACTTTCAGCGCTATCCCAAGGTTGATGTCCTTCTCCCGGTTGGAAGCAGAGGAGCCGATAGCCCCATGATCGTGCCCTCCATGTCCAGGGTCAAGCACCACGACGAACTTGCCGCCAGCAGCGTATGCGCCAGTACTGGCACATACACATAGCAGCAAAAATGCCATCGTTCCTATTCTACGCACAAATTCCCGCATGTTCGCAGTTCATTGGAGTTTCGTCAGGGATTCCTGAAGCGATGCTATCTTGGATTTCGCATCATGAAGTTTCTTTCTCTCAAGTTCCACCACCTGCACCGGAGCGTTCTGCACGAAACGTTCGTTCGACAGTTTCTTCTGGATGCCCATCATGAAGCCCTCCAGTCGTTTGATTTCCGCCTCCATCTTCTCCCTCTCTGCCGTTGTATCAATCAGCCCAGAGAGCGGAACGGCAAACTCAGATGTTCCGACAAGGAATGAGAGAGCCCCATCGGATACTGACCCGACGGTTTTTATCTCACTTACATTGGCCAGTTTGGCGACGAGAGCGGAATGGCAAACGTCATTGTGCGACTCAAGCACCAGAGGTTCTTTCGGTGATATGTTCTTCTTGCTCCTTATGGCACGTACTCCTGAGATGACGCTCTTGGTCTGTTCCATCAACGCAAGCAACGCACGGTCTTCCTCGGTGGTGCCACTGAGCCTCAGCGTACTTGTCATGATACTGCCCTTACGCCCTTCCGTGACAGCCTGATAGAGTTCCTCTGTGATGAACGGCATGAACGGATGAAGCGCTTTCATAAGTACCTCAAAGAAGTTCTGTGTCGCATCGTATGTAAAACGGTCAACAGGGCTCTGGTAAGCTGGTTTGACCATCTCGAGGTACCAACCTGAGAATTCGTCCGTGAACAGGCGGAACACCGCCATCAGAGCCTCACTCAGACGATATTTCGAATACAGGTCCTCCACCTCTGCGAGGGTTTCCCTCAGTTTGGCGTCAAACCATCTGATTGCGTCCTTGTTCGGTTGAGGCGCGTCGGTTTCCTCAATCTCCCAGCCGGAGACGAGTCTGTAGGCATTCCATATCTTGTTGCAGAACGCAGCGCCTTGTTTGCACAGGCTCTCATCGAAGAGGATGTCATTTCCGGCCGGAGCACAGAGCAGCATACCCATCCTCACGCCGTCAGCGCCGAACTGCTCCATCAACTTGATCGGGTCTGGTGAGTTGCCAAGCGACTTCGACATCTTACGACCCAACTTATCACGTACGATACCCGTGAAGTACACATCACGGAACGGCACGTCATGCATATACTCCTCACCCGCCATAATCATCCTGGCCACCCAGAAGAAGATGATGTCGGGTCCCGTGACAAGCACCGAAGTCGGGTAGTAGTATCTGATTTCCTCATTATCAGGTTCGTTGATTCCCTTGAAGAGGGAAATAGGCCACAACCATGATGAGAACCATGTGTCAAGAGCATCCTCATCGCGGCGGAGCTGGTCGATTGTGATGTTCTCGTATCCCCTGGTCTTCCTTGCTTCCTCAAGAGCCTCCTCGGCAGTCAGTGCCACGACGAACTTCTCTTCCTCGTCCTCTGCGGTAGGGAGGAAGTAGGCAGGGATGCGATGTCCCCACCAGAGTTGACGTGAGATGCACCAGTCCTGTATATTCTCCAACCAATTGGTGTAAGTAGTCACATACTTCTGAGGGAAGAACCTGATCTGACCGTTGAGTACAGGAGGAAGAGCGATGTCGGCAAAATGCCTCATCGACAGGAACCACTGCTTGCAAAGGCGAGGCTCAACTGCCGTATTCTGGTTTCTCTCGGAATAGCCGACCTTATTATCGTAGTCCTCAACCTTCTCGAGCAGTCCGGCCGCATCAAGGTCTTTCGAGATTTGCTTCCTGACAACCATGCGGTCCTGACCGACGTAAAGACCCGCGGCCTCACTCAGCGTACCGTCAGGATTGAAGATATCTATGGTCTCTAAATTGTGAGTCTTACCCAGAGCATAGTCGTTGACGTCATGAGCAGGAGTGACCTTCAGACAGCCTGTGCCGAACTCCACATCCACATACCTGTCTTCAATGACAGGAATCACCCGGTTCACCAACGGCACAATCACGCGATGGCCTTTGAGCCACTGGTTCTTAGGGTCTTTAGGGTTGATGCACATAGCCGTGTCACCCATTATGGTCTCCGGGCGCGTAGTGGCTACCACTGCATAATACCTCCCCTCCTCATCCTGATGGAGCACTTCACCATCTTCACCGGTAGGCCTTACAGGATTTTCATCTGCATCAGCGACATAGTATCTCAGATAGAACAATTTCGACTTCTCATCACGATAAATCACTTCCTCAGTAGAGAGGACGGTCTGCGCTTTCGGGTCCCAATTCACCATCCTGAGCCCTCTGTATATCAACCCCTTGCGATAGAGATCCACAAACACCTTCAGGACAGACCGCGAACGTTCATCATCCATAGTGAACGATGTCCGATCCCAGTCGCAACTGGTACCGAGCCTGCGAAGTTGCTTCAGGATGATACCTCCGTGCTCATCTGTCCAGTCCCACGCATGTCTCAGGAACTCCTCGCGAGTCAGGTCACGCTTCTTGATGCCCCTTTCAGCAAGGCGGTTCACGACCTTCGCCTCGGTAGCTATGCTCGCATGGTCCGTGCCCGGAACCCAGCAAGCGTTTTTGCCGTCCATCCTCGCCTTTCTGATTAAGATGTCCTGAATCGTCTCATTGAGCATATGCCCCATGTGAAGAACCCCCGTCACGTTTGGTGGTGGTATGACTATCGTGAATGGTTCCCTGCCATCAGGTTTTGAACCGAACAATTTATTTTCCTCCCAGTACTTGTACCATTTCCCCTCAACTTCAAGAGGATTGTATTTGCTTGCCAATTCCATATCTATTGTTTGTTTTGCGGAGCGTCGTACCATCAAGGGCAACGGCGCCCATCGTTTGCTAACCGTCATTTTTTTCGCAGGCGATATACAGGAAAGCCCCTTTTTGCCTAAAATCACCGCAAAGTTACGAATAAAAAAAACAAAATCAAACTTTTCTCCCAAAAAGCATTGAGAATAAGGTGAAACACTCGTTATTTTTTGGAGTTACAGTTTTTTTTACTAATTTTGCGGACTGATTGACAATCGGAAAACATAATGACTAAAAAGAGACAACAGTCACCGGACTACATATTTGAGTCGAGTTGGGAAGTCTGCCACAAGGTTGGAGGTATCTACACTGTGTTATCGTCACGGGCAAAAACCATGCAGGAGCATTTTCCTGACAAGGTGTTCTTCATAGGTCCCGACTTCTCCGACGGCAAGGACAATCCCATGTTCACCGAAGACGCGACCCTACTGTCGGCATGGGTATCGAAAGCAAGAGAGGATGACGGTCTGCGTCTCCGGGCAGGACGCTGGAACGTCCCCGGACGGCCAATAGCCATCCTAATCGATTTCACTCCGTTCTTCGCTGAGCGCAACAGCATATACAACTGGGCATGGGAGAACTTCCAAGTAGATTCGTTACATGCCTACGGCGACTACGACGAGGCATCCATGTTCGCCTATGCATCAGCGAAGGTAGCGGAAAGCTGGTATCGCCACAACGGCGATGACAGCATAGATGTCGTTTACCATGCCCACGAATGGATGACCTGCCTCGGAGTCCTGTACCTCCAGAAGGCAGTTCCGCGGATCGCCACTATCTTCACCACTCATGCCACAAGCATCGGCAGGTCGATCGCCGGAAACAACAAGCCGCTCTATGACTACCTCTGGGCTTATAACGGAGACCAGATGGCCCACGAACTGAACATGGAGTCAAAACATTCCATCGAGAAACAAACAGCATGGTACGCAGACTGTTTCACGACAGTCAGCGACATCACCGCCCGTGAGTGCAAACAACTCTTGGACACACCTGTCGATGTGGTTCTCACCAACGGCTTCGAGGACAGTTTCGTCCCCGCCGCCGGCAAACCGTTCGACTATGCCCGACGGACCGCCCGACGGAAGCTGATCCAGGTCGCGAACACGTTGCTCGGAACGAACATGGACATCGACGAGACCGTCATCATAAGCACAGGAGGACGGTATGAGTTCAAGAACAAAGGCATCGACATGCTCGTTGACAGCCTCAACCGGCTTCGTCAGGATGACAGCCTGAACAAGGACGTCATCGTATTCATCAACGTCCCGGCATGGATCAAAGGTCCGCGCATCGAACTGCAGAAACGCCTTGAGAACAACACCACGCTGTCTTTCCCTTGCAGCAACCCTCGCATCACACATGACCTTCACAACCAGGAACAAGACATGATACTGTCACAGATGAACTGGCTTGACATGCACAACCGTCCCGACGAACATCTCAAGGTTATTTTCGTGCCCTGCTATCTCGATGGCCACGACGGTATCTTCGACATGCACTACTATGACCTTCTCATCGGAAACGACCTCTGCATCTATCCTTCCTACTATGAGCCGTGGGGCTACACCCCACTCGAGAGCATCGCTTTCCATGTGCCATGCATCACCACCGACCTCGCCGGTTTCGGACTTTGGGCAAGCCAGGAGGGCGGCGAGACCGGCGTCATGGTCATCCACCGCACAGACTCCAACTTCATAGATGCGGCGGAAGAGATAAAGAGACTGATCATCGACTTCACCCGGAAGTCTCCTGAAGAAGTCTCACGCCTGCGGAGCAGTGCCGCTCATACTGCCGGAAAGGCCCTGTGGAAGCACTTCATAACAAACTATTCCAAAGCCTACGAACATGCACTCAATGCTCGTGACCAAAGACTGAAGGTGGGTTCTAAAAATTCACCGAATAAATAGCAAATTCACAACTATAGGTGATATGGTTCTTTTCGGCGCTTTTGGATTTCTTTCGGCATCTTGCTGTCCTACAGTCAGTCATGATGCCCGCATCAATCCTTCCTTCCGCACGGCAACCTGCTCGAAACAAATTTCAAAATCGCAAGAAATGAATTTATAGAACCCACCTGAAATCAACAAGATAAATCAATAAACGTTATTTTTTAAGGTCAACAACAATGGAACTAAAAGCAAGCAACACCAACATTGCGAACTGGAGAAACGTAACCGTCTCTACTACCATCCCTGAGCCGCTACTGCCGCTTAAGGAGCTTGCCAACAACCTCTGGTGGTCATGGAACGCGGAAGTCCGCGAACTCTTCAAAGAACTCGACCCTGCCATGTGGAAACTCGTGGGCCACAACCCCGTGCTTCAGCTTTCACGCATCAAGTTCGAGACTCTCGAGAAATTCGCACAGGACAGGAACTACCTTTATCAGATGAACGCGGTTTACTCGAAGTTCCGTGCCTATATGGATGAGAAAACCGATGTGTCACGTCCGTCCGTCGCCTATTTCTGTATGGAATATGGACTGTCACACGTTCTCAAAATCTATTCAGGTGGACTGGGCATCCTCGCAGGCGACTACATCAAGGAAGCATCCGACTCGAACGTGCGTATGTGCGCCGTCGGCTTCCTCTATCGTTTCGGCTACTTCACTCAGGCTCTGTCGATGAACGGTGACCAGATAGCCAAATATGAGGCCCAGAACTTCGCCCAGCTGCCGATTGAGCGCGAACTCGACACCGACGGCACTCCTATCGTCATAGACGTACCCTATAATAACTATACCGTGCATGCATACGTATGGCGCGTGAATGTCGGCCGTGTGAAACTCTACCTGCTTGACACCGACAACGAACTCAACAGCGAATTCGACCGCTCCATCACCCACTCACTCTACGGCGGCGACTGGGAGAACCGCCTGAAACAGGAGATACTGCTCGGAATAGGCGGTGTGCTCACCCTGAGGAAACTCGGAATCACCCCTGACATCTATCACTGCAACGAAGGACACGCGGCGCTCTGCAACGTACAGCGCATCGTTGACTGCGTGAAGGACGGCTTCTCTTTCAACGAAGCATGCGAGATTGTCCGCACCACCTCACTTTACACAGTCCACACACCGGTTCCGGCCGGACACGACTATTTCGACGAAGGTCTCTTCGCCAAGTACATGTCCGCTTATCCTGCCATGATGGGCACCACATGGGACAAGTTCATGGGTATGGGTCGCAACAACCCGGACGACAAGAGCGAACGCTTCTGCATGTCCACTTTCGCATGCAACACATCCACTTGGGTCAACGGCGTGAGCTGGCTTCACGGACAGGTGTCGAAGGACATGTTCGCACCTATCTGGAAGGGGTACTACCCTGAGGAGATGAACAACGTGGGCTACGTCACCAACGGTGTCCACTTCCCTACCTGGAGCTCTAACGCCTGGCAGCAGCTATACGGCCGCTATTTCGCACCCGACTTCAAGCAAGACCAGAGCAACCAGTCTATCTGGGAGTCAATATACAAGGTTCCGGACGATGAGATCTGGACAGTGCGCAAGAAGATGAAGAAAGACTTGGTCGATTACATCAAGACGGCATTCGAGGAGGACTGGATTAAGAACCAGGGCGACCCTTCCCGCATCGTCGAGATACTTAAGAAAATCTCCCCGAACGCACTCACCATCGGTTTCGCACGCCGCTTCGCCACATACAAGCGCGCACACCTGCTATTCACCGACCTCGACCGGCTCGCGAAGATCGTCAACGACCCTGAGCGCCCAGTGCAGTTCCTCTTCGCCGGGAAAGCCCACCCACACGACGGCGGCGGACAGGGGCTCATCAAGAAAATCTACGAGATTAGTCGCCGACCTGAGTTCCTCGGCAAAATCATCTTCCTCGAGAACTATGACATCCGCCTCGCCAAACGGCTCGTCAGCGGTGTGGACATCTGGATGAACACCCCTACCCGACCACTTGAGGCCTCTGGCACTTCTGGAGAGAAAGCACTGATGAACGGTGTCGTCAATCTCTCCGTCAAAGACGGCTGGTGGTACGAAGGCTACCGCGAAGGCGCTGGATGGGCACTCACCGAGAAGCGCACCTACCAGAACCAAGACCAGCAGGACCAGCTCGATGCCGCCACTATCTACCAGATGCTCGAGAACGAGATCATACCTCTGTACTATGACTACGAAGGCCATGACTACAGTTCACGTTGGCTGAAGGTGGTGAAGAGCTCCATAGCACAAATCGCTCCGCATTACACCATGAAACGCCAGCTTGACGACTACTTCGCCCGTTTCTACGGACCACTCTCACGTCGCTCGGCCATACTCAAGGCAGACAACTACGCTAAAATCCGCGAACTCGTCGCATGGAAAGAAGCCGTGGCACAGCGCTGGGACGCCATCAACGTAGTCTGCTCAGACAATGACCCTAACCTCAAGTCAGGAGCAGTGATGAGCGGCAAAAAATACAAGATACAGTACACGATTGATGAGCAAGGTCTCGACGATGCCGTCGGACTTGAGATAGTCACCCTCTGCAACGACATCGAGACAGGCAAACTCCATGTATTCCAGGTTGAGCCACTCGAAGTCGTAAGGCGCGAGGGCAACAACTTCACGTTCGAGGGCTACCACTCCATCCCTAACGCAGGCGAATTCAAGGTGGCCATCCGTATGTACCCTAAGCATGAGCTCCTGCCTCACCGTCAGGACTTCTGCTATGTCAAGTGGGTATTCTGAACCATACACGGCCGAACCATAGACCCATAAACCGTCAGAGGCGTGCTGTCGCTGCCGTCCCATGCGGACAACGTTCAGACGCCGTCCGGAGTGAGCGGACGGATGCGGCGCAGGCAAAGCACGACCACGTCAGCGACTTCGCACAGCGAGATCTGGGAGAGCGCAAGACCACACCCTATGTGAGCGTTCTCCCAGGTCTCGTCATGCGATATCCCGGATGCGCCCGCGCGGAGGGGCGGACGTAGTCATTTCGCTGATTACCCCCTTTAGGCTAATACATGAAGCCAGTAAATCCAGGGGCAGCGGAACGCTGGTCCATACGGACGGATGGGGCGACCGGCGCGGTGGCAGCCGGTGATGACGGCTTGCGGTCAGTTGACCGCCAATGGCAGCGGAATATCGGTAACTGACTGGAGATTGGGGGTGATGGTATGTGACGGACCATGCGAGGCTTCACTCCTGAATGGGCAAAAGAATAGACAAATGATATTTTTCGCATGACTACGGTTTGTCTTTCGCTTTTTTTTCTTAACTTTGCATACAAATTGGCTTTTTATGTCTAAAGACGAAGAAAAGAGCATTGACGAGAACGGCAATCCAGTCAAGGTTCCGGCGTCAGACTACGACCCGGCCACGATGAGTGACGGCATAACCCACCATCTGAGCGGAATGTACCAGAACTGGTTCCTGGACTATGCGAGCTATGTCATTCTGGAGCGCGCCGTCCCTCACATCATCGATGGTCTGAAACCAGTCCAGCGACGCATCCTCCACAGCATGAAGCGCATGGATGACGGTCGCTACAACAAGGTGGCGAACATCGTGGGGCATACGATGCAGTTCCATCCCCACGGTGACGCGAGCATCAAGGACGCTCTGGTTCAGATGGGACAGAAGGAATTGCTCATCGACTGTCAGGGCAACTGGGGCAACATCCTCACCGGTGACGATGCCGCTGCCGGCCGATACATAGAGGCGCGACTGTCGAAATTCGCCCTTGACGTGGTGTTCAATCCCAAGACCACGGAATGGAAGCTCTCATACGACGGCAGGAACAAAGAGCCTATCGCACTGCCGGTGAAGTTCCCGTTGCTCCTCGCCCAGGGCGGTGAGGGCATCGCCGTGGGACTGAGCTCGAAGATACTGCCACACAACTTCAACGAGTTGTGCGACTGCGCCATCAGTTACCTGCATGGCGAGGAGTTCCACCTCTACCCCGACTTCCAGACAGGAGGATTCGTGGACGTGTCGAAATACAACGACGGCCAGCGCGGCGGGTCCGTGAGAGTGCGCGCCAGGATTGAGAAGATTGACCAGAAGACCTTGGTGATACGCGAGATTCCGTTCGGTAAGACAGCGACCTCGCTGATCGAGTCCATACTGAAAGCCATCGAGAAGGGCAAGATAAAGGCCAAGAAAGTGGATGACAACACGGCCGCCGAGGTTGAGATCATCGTAAGCCTGTCGCCCGGTGTCTCGTCCGACAAGACAATCGACGCTCTCTATGCCTTCACTGACTGCGAGGTGAGCATCGCGCCCAACTGCTGCGTAATCGACGGCAAGATGCCGAAGTTCCTCACCGTGAGCGATGTGCTGAGAAAGTCAGCGGACTACACGAAGGAACTCATACGCCAGGAACTGCTCATACGCCGTAATGAGTTGTCGGAGCAGTTGCATTTCTGCAGCCTGGAACGCATCTTCATCGAGGAGCGCATCTACAAAGACAAGAAATTCGAGAACGCCGAGAGCCAGGACGAGGCCTGCGCACATATCGACGACCGTCTGACGCCATTCTACAAAGACATGGTTCGCGAGGTGACGAAGGATGACATACTCAGGTTGCTCGACATCAGGATGGAGCGCATCCTGAAATACAACAAGGACAAGGCCGAGGAACTCATCTGCCGCATCAAGGAAGAGATTGACGAGATCAACCACGACCTCGCCAACCTCGTGGAGGTCACGGTCCAGTGGTACAAGTTCCTGAAGACCAAATACGGCGATGAGCACCCGCGCCGCACCGAGATACGCAACTTCGACACCATCGAGGCCTCGACCGTGGCGGAAGCCAACCAGAAACTCTACATCAACAGGCAGGAAGGCTTCATAGGGACGAGTCTGAAGAAGGACGAGTTCGTCTGCAACTGCTCCGACATCGATGATGTCATCATCTTCTACAAGGACGGCACATACAAAGTCACTAAGGTGGCTGAGAAGATATTCGTCGGCGAGACCGAGCGTTCGAAGGCTGAAAAGCGCAAGACGGAGATCATCCACGTGGCAGTGTTCAAGAAGAACGACAACCGCACCATATACAACGTATGCTACAAGGACGGCAAGACCGGCGTGAGCTACATGAAGAGATTCAACGTGCCGGTGGTAGCGCGAGACCATGAATACGACGTGACGATGGGAACTCCGAAATCACGGATAACATACTTCACAGCCAACACCAACGGAGAGGCCGAGACAATACGCATCACGCTGAAGCCGCTGCCGATGCTCAAGAAACTGATGTTCGACAAGGACTTCAGCGCCATTGCCGTGAAGGGACGTAGCGCGAGAGGTAACCTCCTGACGAAACACGACATCCTGCGCATAGGTCTGAAAGCGCATGGGGCCAGCACCCTCGGAGGTAGGAAGGTATGGTTCGACAAGGACGTCAGCCGCCTGAACTACGAAGGGCACGGAGACTACCTCGGAGAGTTCCAGAGCGACGAGACCATACTCTGCATCCTGGACAACGGAGACTTCTACTCCACGAACTTCGACGTGAACAACCACTACGAGCAGAACATCATCCGCCTTGAGAAATTCGACGCGAAGAAGGTATGGACAGCAGTGCTGTGGGATGCCGAGCAGAAAGGACTTCCGTATATCAAGCGGTTCAGGGCAGACCAGTCGTTCAGGAAGCAGAACTTCCTCGGCGAGAATCCGGAGAGCAAACTGATACTGCTCACCGACACCTGCTATCCACGCCTGCAACTCACCTATTCGGACCCAGACACTGAGAAAGGACCGACGGAAGTCGATGTCAAGAAGTTCATAGCCGTCAAGGGATTCAAAGCCAAAGGCAAGCGTCTGACCATGCTCAAACTGGAACAGGTGAAGGAACTCGAGCCAGTGCGTTTCCCTGAGGAAGAGACCGACGGGGAAGAGACCGATGAGGGGGATGAGAACGCAGAGGCCAGAGAGGAAGAGAAGACCGGCTTCAAGATGGAAATCAAAAACGAGACCGCAAGCGACGAGGACATGGAAATCAGATATGACGAAGACGGACAACTGATATTGTTTTAGGTGAGTTCCATCAATTCACCGAATTAGTAAAAATCCTGAAGTATGGGCGACATCGTTCTTTTCAGTGCTTTTCGCAAGAAATGAATTCATAGAACCCACTTTTAGTCAGACAAGACAACGATGACCGATGAAGGGAAAGACCATCATACTACTGTCAGCATTACTGCTGTGGCATCTGGGAATGGCAGCCCAGGACAGCCTGGGTGTCCGCGTGCACTCCACCATGTTCGGCGGAGGATTCACGGATGTCTATGACACATACCTCTCACCCTACCGATATACAGGCGGCGAGGTCAGAGTAGTGCGCGAGACCTACCGCAAGACCAAGATGGTGGATGGCAAGGTGTCTGTGCAGACGTTGGTGGACGTGAACCTGGGCTACACCGACAACAGAGCGGGCAACGCCCATGAGGTGACAGGCGGCTTGCGAGGCGCCTGGAACTGGTTCTACCCGTTCCTCGACAAGGGATTCGCGGGACACAGGCATCTGCGCCTGCTTGCCGGAGGAGGACTGAACGGCTATCTTGCCGGAATCTACAACACCCGCAACGGCAACAACCCAGGCCAGGGCAAGCTAAACCTGATGACGGACCTCTCAGGCATGGCGGAATACGATTTCAGGCTGTCCGGCAAGCCGATGAGCCTCCGCTACCAACTGACCATGCCACTCATAGGCGCGGCATTCTCGCCGAACTACGGACAGTCGTACTATGAGATGTTCTCATTAGGCAACTACGACAGGAACGTGGTCTTTGCCTGGATGGGCAACATGCCGTCGCTCAGCCATCTGCTGACACTCGACTTCCCCGTAAGCCGGTCAGTGATACGCATAGGCTACAGAGGCGAGTTCAACCAGTCAACCTGGAACGGCCTCCGGTATCACCAGTATTCCAATTGCCTCATGATAGGATGGGTCAAGACCTTCGGTAAAACTACAGCAAAATGAAAGTAATCACACAATACCTGCCACTATTCGCCATACTGTCTCTGACGCTCACCGGATGCGTGAAGGAAGAATATCCCACGCAAGACACTCCGCAGTCGAACTTAGAGGCATTGTGGAGGATTATGGACGAGCACTACTGTTTCTTCGACATCAAGCAACAGAAACTTGGTGTCGATTGGAACGATGTACGCTCACGCTACCAAAAGCGGGTCACTGCCAACATGTCCGACATCCAACTGTTCGAGGTGTGCTGCGATATGCTTTCCGAACTCAAGGACGGTCATGTCAACCTGACAGCCTCCTTCGACTACGGCAGGAACTGGAGTTTCTGGCAGGACTATCCCGAGAACGTCAACGACAGCATCCAGCGCAGCTATCTCGGCAACGACTACCACATGGCAGCCTCGCTGAGATACAAGATACTCGATGACAACATCGGCTACGTTAGCTGTCCGAACTTTACCGACGGGTTCGGCCATGGCAACGTCGGGGACATGCTGATGGTACTCAGCCTATGCCGGGGACTGATTATCGACATAAGAGGCAACGGCGGCGGCAACCTCTCGAACGTCAGCCTACTCGCCTCACACTTCACGAACGAGAAAGTGCTGTCCGGCTACGTCTATCACAAGACCGGCAAAGGACATAACGATTTCTCCACCCCTGAGGCTCTGTATCTTGAGCCAGCAAATGGGACGAGATGGCAGAAGAAGACCGTGGTCCTCACGAACAGGCAGTGTTTCAGCGCTGCCAACGACTTCGTGAAATGCATGAAGGGACTGGAGCGTGTCACTATTTTAGGCGACACCACGGGGGGAGGAAGCGGCATGCCGTTCACTCAGGAAATACCATGTGGATGGAGCGTGAGATATTCATCAGTGGTCTATCTGGACCGTAACAAAGAGCATACCGAGTTCGGAATCGCCCCCGACGTGGTGGTCACCATGAAGCATGAGGATGTCATGAAGAAGAAAGACACACTGATAGAGGCAGCGAGGGAGTTCCTGAAAAGCGGCCTCTGACCGCAGTCAGGAGTCCCGGCATGAGAGCCTGTCAGTGTGGCCGACGTAGCGGAAACTGATGACTGGCAACTGAATACATAACTAATTAAGAGCATATAGGACATTATGGAAAAAACATGGCGTTGGTTTGGCAAGAAAGACCCTATCACACTGAAGATGCTTCGACAGATAGGAGTCGAGGGCATAGTCACCGCACTTCACGACGTGCCAAACGGCACGGTATGGACCAGAGAGCGAATACGCGACCTACGTGAATACATCGAGAGTTTCGGACTGCGGTGGAGCGTTGTCGAGAGCCTTCCTGTAGTGGAGAGCATCAAATACGCTGGTCCTGACCGCGACGAACAGATAGAGACGTACAAAGAAAGCCTGAGGAACCTCGGACGGGAAGGCATACATACAATCTGCTACAACTTCATGCCCGTTCTCGACTGGGCAAGGACTGACCTTGACCACCCAAATCCGAATTTCACGAGCAACCTGTATTTCTCGCATGCCGAGTTCGCGTATTTCGACATCCACATCCTCAAGCGCGAAGGAGCAAGGGAGAGTTTCTCAGCCGAAGTCGCTGAGGCAGCCGACCGGTTGCATGGGAAAGTCGTCGCTGAAGGCCGTGAGGCAGAGTTCAACCACCACCTGGTCGAGAATATCATTATGAAAACCCAGGGATTCGTCAACGGGAACATCCATGAGGACGATGAGCACCCTGTGGAACTCTTCCGCCAGTTGCTCGACCTCTACAAAGGTGTGACACGTGACGTTCTCCGTGAGAACATGAGATACTTTCTCTCCGCCATCATGCCCGTATGCGAGGAGCACGGCATGAACATGTGTGTGCATCCCGACGATCCGCCTTTTCAGATTCTCGGTCTGCCACGCATCGTCACATGCGACGAGGATATAGACTGGTTCCTGAAGGCAGTGGACAACAAGCATAACGGCCTGACGTTCTGTGCAGGGTCGCTCAGTGCCGGAGGGCATAATGACGTGGTTGCGCTTGCAAGGAAATATGCCAGCCGTACACATTTCGTACATCTGCGCTCATGCCATATCTTCCCGAACGGCGACTTCACCGAGGCATCACATCTCGGAGGCAGGGCAGACCTCTTCGAACTGACAAGGATATTCGAGAAAGAGAACACAGAACTGCCTATGCGCGTGGATCACGGCCCGCTGATGCTCGGCGACGAGGACAAGGGCTATAATCCGGGATACTCCTTCCTCGGACGTATGTTCGCCTTAGGACAGGTGGAAGGCATCATAGCGACAGTGGACAACGAGTTAGGCATCAATTACCGTCTTCCATTCGTGCCGGTACAGTGAGGTCTGAACGTACGTAGCACACTGTTAAGCCGACATATCCAGTCAGGAAACACAGCAAACAGCACTATCAAGCAAATTATATGACTAACAGAAAGTTGATTGCCATCTGTGACATAGCAGCAATGTTCGTTTTGGTGTCATGCACAGGAACAGAAGAAGACGAAGCGTCCATCATAGGTGATTGGAGGCTTTGCTCCATCAGGACTGAGATCCGTGACTACCCCGACCCGCCAGGAGAGGACAACCAGTTCAACAGCGACGTGTTCTATGCATTCAACGCAGACTCGACATACGAGATCTACGATGGCGACTACGACGTGCTCGGCACGTGGACATTCAGTGACAGCATACTCACGATGACTCCTAATGACACCACAGAGAATCCCGTCACGACAGTACGAGTGGTGAAACTACGTGGTGACTCACTCATCCATGAGTCAGAGTCGGAGTCAGATTTCGGTCATATACTCGAGTACATGACCTTCGTGAAGGTAAAAAACGGCAACAGATGATTCTACAGGCACCAGTAACCGACGTAATTAGAAACATACCGGAGTTTGATATTGAATTGCAGCGTCAGTTGATATTCGAGCAATGGATGCAGAATATCGGTGTGTTCGAGATGATGTTCAAGGGGCTGATTATCGGAATCATCGCATCCGCACCTATGGGTCCTGTCGGAGTGCTATGCGTAAGGAGGACACTGAGCAAAGGTCGCTGGCCGGGTTTTGCGACAGGTATAGGCGCGTCGGTAAGCGACATCATATACGCCTTGGTGACAGGACTGGGGCTCTCGTTCGTGGTTGACATCATTGAAGATCCGATTATAGCCTACTGGATGAAGATAGCCGGAAGCATCGTACTGCTTGCATTCGGCGCATACACAATCATCTGCAATCCAGCGAACAACATCAGACAGCCAAAACCGTCAAAACCCGGCTCCATCGCCCAGAACGTCCTGACGGGATTCCTCATCACGTTCTCCAATCCTTCTATCATTATTTTCTTCGGAGGTCTGTTCAGCATGTTCACGTTCGTCCTGAAAGACAATCCGCTGCCTCAGGTCGTGGGATACATATCCATAGTAGCAGGCGCTTTGCTCTGGTGGTTCGGACTGACATGGCTGATAGACAAAGTGAGGAAAAGCTATAACATGCACATCATCAAGTGGCTGAACAGAGGAATCGGCATCGTGGTGACAGTGGTGTCCGCACTGATGCTTACCTACACACTTACCGGACATTCATTCCCAATGCTGAATTAACGGATCATAGTCAGCAGCCAGGACACACACTATGACAACAACAGGAAAGTCAGAACCAACCTAATATGATAAAACGAATATTGATAACCGGATGCAACGGCCAACTCGGGAACGAGATGCAGCTGAAGTGCAAGGACCACACGCAGTATGAATACTTCTTCACTGACGTATTCGAACTCGACATCACCGATAAGAAAGCGGTTGCCGACTTCGTGAGACTAAACGAAATCGACTGCATAGTCAATTGCGCAGCCTACACCGCCGTTGACAAGGCAGAAGACAATGGCCTCACCTGCCACACCCTCAACAGCCTCGCGCCTGGCTATCTGGCAGAGGCAGTGGAGGAAAGAGGAGGCTCGATAATACATATCTCGACAGACTATGTCTTTGACGGTACCAGCCATTTGCCATACAACGAGCAAGACCTGCCATGTCCCAACTCAGTGTATGGCAAGACAAAACTGGAGGGCGAGCAGAACGTCGCCGCACGCTGTAGCCACACCGTGATCATACGCACCTCATGGCTCTACTCATCGTTCGGAAACAACTTCGTCAAGACCATGATACGCTTAGGCCGTGAGCGGGAAAGCCTCGGAGTGGTATTCGACCAGATCGGGACTCCCACATACGCCAGAGACCTTGCCGACTGCATCTTCTCAGTGATAAATCATGGCATCGTACCAGGTACATACCATTTCAGCAATGAAGGTGTCATCTCATGGTACGACTTCGCAAAGGCCATCCACAGGATTGCAGGCATAACCACATGTGACGTCAGACCTCTTCACACCGACGAATACCCCGCCAAGGCACCAAGACCATACTTCAGTGTGCTGGACAAGTCAAAAATCAAGAGAACATACTCCATATCAATACCATACTGGGAAGACAGTCTGAGAGACTGCTTAAACATTCTCGTACAATGAACGAACAGGAAATACAGAAAAGACGAACGTTTGCGATAGTCTCGCACCCTGATGCGGGAAAAACCACACTGACAGAGAAACTCCTCTTGTTCGGAGGTCAGATACAGGTGGCCGGAGCCGTGAAATCGAACAAAATCCGCAAGACCGCCACCTCGGACTGGATGGATATCGAAAAACAGCGCGGTATCTCCGTATCGACATCCGTCATGGAGTTCGACTATAAAGACTACAAAGTCAACATCCTCGACACCCCAGGCCATCAGGACTTCTGCGAGGACACCTTCCGTACCCTCACGGCAGTGGATAGTGTGATTATCGTCATCGACGGGGCCAAAGGAGTCGAGGCACAGACCCGCAAACTGATGACCGTGTGCCGTATGCGCAAGACTCCGGTTATCGTCTTCATCAACAAGATGGATCGAGAAGGCCGCGACCCATTCGACCTGCTTGACGAAGTGGAAGGGGAACTGCAGATATCCGTCCGTCCACTCTCATGGCCTATTAACCAAGGACAGAAATTCAAAGGAGTGTATAACATATACGAAAACAGCCTCAACCTCTTCACCCCCAGCAAGCAAACAGTGACAGAGAAGGTGGAAGTGGACATCCTCTCCGAAGACCTCGACGCAAGAGTGGGCAAGGAAGATGCAGACAAACTGCGTGAGGACCTGGATTTGATAGATGGCGTGTACCCGGAGTTCGAGGTGGAAAGTTATCTCGACGCCGACGTGGCGCCTGTCTTCTTCGGCAGCGCGCTCAATAATTTCGGCGTGCAGGAACTGCTCGACTGTTTCGTTGAAATCGCACCGAGTCCACGTCACGTCCAAGCCGAAGAACGGGTTGTGGAGCCTATTGAGCCCAAGTTCACAGGATTCATCTTCAAGATCACAGCCAACATCGACCCTAACCACCGTTCATGCACTGCTTTCTGTAAAGTTTGTTCGGGCAAGTTCGTACGCAATGCCCCGTATCTACATGTCCGTCAGGACAAGACGGTGCGTTTCTCATCGCCTACACAGTTCATGGCACAGAAGAAAAGCACCATCGAAGAGGCCTATCCAGGCGACATCGTCGGACTTCCGGACAACGGCATCTTCAAGATAGGCGACACACTCACCGAAGGAGAGAAACTGCATTTCAAAGGACTTCCGAGTTTCTCGCCTGAGATGTTCAAATACATAGAGAACGCCGATCCCATGAAGACCAAGCAATTAGAGAAGGGCATCAACCAACTGATGGACGAGGGTGTAGCACAGCTATTCATTAACCAATTCAACGGGCGCAAACTCATAGGTACGGTAGGTCAGCTTCAGTTCGAGGTCATACAGTACCGTTTGGAGAACGAATACAACGCCCAGTGCCGTTGGGAACCCGTCAGCCTGTACAAAGCCTGCTGGGTGGAGAGTGACGACACCGCCGAACTTGAAGCATTCAAGAAACGCAAGTACCAGTACATGGCCAAGGACCGTGACGGCCGTGACGTGTTCCTTGCCGACTCCAACTATGTACTACAGATGGCACAGCAGGACTTCAAACACATACAGTTCCATTTTACAAGTGAATTCTGATGAAAGAAGACGAAATCAAGAAGGCCGTGGAGGTCATGAGGCATGGTGGTGTGATACTCTATCCCACAGACACAGTATGGGGCATAGGCTGTGATGCCACAAACGCGGATGCAGTCAGGAAAGTCTATGAGATAAAACGCCGTGATGACAGCAAGGCCCTGATCTGTCTCGTAGATTCCGAGGCACGGCTGTCACGTTATGTCAGGAACGTAGCCGACGTGACATGGGATTTGATGGAGTTGTCAACCAAGCCACTGACCGTCATCTTCGACAAAGTGAACGGTCTGGCTCCCAATCTCATAGCCGAAGACGGCAGTGCAGGGATTCGCATCACACGTGAGGACTTCTCGCGAGAGTTATGCTACCGGTTTCAGAAACCGATAGTCTCTACAAGCGCAAATATCAGCGGAGAGCCCACAGCACGCACCTTCGACGAGATCTCTGACGAGATCAAGAACGCCGTTGACTATGTAGTGCGCTATAATCAGCGCTGCAAAGAGAAGCACCAGCCATCGAGCATCGTCAAAATAGATGCCTCTGGCAAGTTCAGCATCATCAGGGAATAGAGAATGGGAACATACTCTCGCAGGAAAAAGCAGGCCGCCTTTTACAACACCATCACGGAATGGATAAAAGGAGGACATTCCGACCGTCAGATTATGATTATGCTGAGTCTTATGGTCGGAGTCTGTTCCGGGCTTGCCGCTTTCGTGCTCAAATGGCTCATTGACACCCTCAAGCACGTCCTCACGAATCAGGCCAACGTCACCATGTCAAACTGGCGATATTTCGTGTTTCCGGCGTTAGGCATACTCATCACAGCACTCTTCGTGAAGTTCGTGGTACGTGACGACATAGGACACGGAGTCACCAAGATACTCTATGCTATCTCGCGCAAACGAGGCAGGATCAGTCCGCATAACCGTTGGACGAGTATCATAGCCAGTGCACTGACCATCGGTTTCGGAGGTTCCGTCGGAGCCGAGGCTCCTATCGTACTGACGGGTTCAGCCTTTGGCTCAGACCTGGGGAAGAGATTCCACTTGCCGAACAGTCAATTGATGCTACTCGTCGGCTGCGGAGCCGCTGGCGCCGTCGCTGCCATCTTCAAAGCGCCGATTGCCGGAGTAATGTTCGTTATCGAGGTGCTGCTACTGGATTTGAACATGGCGTCCATCGCACCATTGCTTGTCACCAGTCTCGTATCAGTCAGTGTCTCCTACGCACTCACCGACACATCACCCATGTTCCCAGTTATCATTGACAAGCCTTTCTCCATTGATGTCATACCGGGATGTATCGTACTCGGACTGGTATGCGGTTTTGTGTCACTGTACTTCACGCGCACCACGAACTGGCTGGAGAACCTCCTCGGCCATGTCAGACGCTGGTGGGTAAGATATCTCCTCGGGGCTTCAGTACTCAGCCTGCTGATATTCTTCTTTCCTGCCATGTACGGTGAAGGCTATGACGTGATAGGCCAGCTGACATCCGACGCCTCGCCTTCGGAGATCATGCACAACACCTTATTTTTCGGCAACGATAGCAATCTGCCCATCTACCTCGGCCTCGTGCTTCTGCTGAAGGTCTTCGCATCGACTGCCACTAACGGCGGAGGTGGTTGTGGAGGGGTGTTCGCACCTACCCTATTCTTAGGATGTATCGTCGGCTTCATTTTCGCCAACGTTTGGGATCACACACTGCTACTTGAGATTGGAGACAAGATGAGCCTCTCGTCGAAGAACTGCGCACTCTTTGGAATGGCAGGACTCATGTCGGGAGTCATGCATTCCCCTCTTACCGCAATCTTCCTCATAGCCGAACTGACAGGAGGCTACACGTTGTTCGTGCCGCTGATGTTCGTCTCGCTGACATCATACGTGCTGATACGAGTGTTTGAGCCTCATAGCATATATGGCATGCGACTCGCCCGCAAGGGACAGCTGATGACTCACGATACAGACAAGAACGTATTGATGCTGCTACATATCGACACCATAATCGAAAAGGACTATGTCACCGTGACATACGACATGGACCTGGCACGAATAGTCCAGGCCGTCATCAAGTCACATCGCAACATCTTCCCCGTCATCGGCAAAGGCGGACGTTTCGACGGCGTGATCACACTCGACTCTATCCGCAAGTACATGTTCAGGCCGGAACTCTACCATCAGTATTCAGTACAGTCGTTTGTGAAAGCCCCACCATGTATTCTGAACACCAATGACACAGTAAAGACGGTGCTCAGGAAATTTGAGGACACACAAGCCTGGAACCTGCCTGTAGTCGATGAGGAAAACCACTTCATCGGCTTCGTGTCACGTTCTGGACTCTTCCATTCATACCGAAATATAATAAAGACATTTAGTTCAGATTGACATGACCAAACAAAATCTACGAATCATCTTCATGGGCACCCCCGACTTTGCAGTCGAAAGTCTTCGCTGCCTCGTAGAGGGTGGATACAACATAATAGGTGTGGTCACTACGCCCGACAAACCGATAGGCCGTCATTGCAGTGTCTTGCAGGCAAGTCCTGTCAAGCAGTATGCCGTAGGGCAAGGTATCCCCGTGATGCAGCCTGAGAAACTCAAGGACCCAGAATTCGTATCAAGACTCAAGAGCCTCAATGCGGACCTCCAGATCGTCGTGGCCTTCCGTATGCTGCCTGAAGTGGTATGGTCAATGCCACCGTTAGGTACCTTCAACCTACACGCCTCGCTACTTCCACAGTACCGTGGTGCAGCACCTATCAACTGGGCTGTCATCAATGGCGACACAGAGACCGGCATCACCACCTTCTTCCTTCGCCATGAGATTGACACCGGACGGATTATCAATCAAGTACGTATCCCCATCTCACTTGAAGACAATGTCGGCGATGTGCATGATCGGCTAATGGCGCTTGGTGGCAAACTCGTAACCGAGACTGTTGACAACATTCTCGCAGGCAAAGTCACAACCATTGAACAGGACGACCTCGCCGCCCGGATAGGAGAGCTCCGCCCCGCTCCGAAAATATTCCATGAGACCTGTATGATTAACTGGAACCAACCAGTAAAGACCGTATATGACTTCATACGTGGACTCTCCCCGTACCCTGCTTCCTGGACCATGCTCAACGGAATACAAGTTAAGATATTCAAAACCACGATGACCGACATTCCGTCCGGAACGACAATTCCTGGCACCATACTCACCGACGGCAAGACATACATCTACGCAGCGACTTCGGATAGACTGCTCTCTGTGGACAGACTTCAACTCGCAGGGAAAAAGCAGATGGATGTCAAAGACTTCCTACGAGGGTATCACCCAAAAGACAATCCAAAATTTGGGTAGAGGACACTACCAATCCGTTCGACACCGCTGAGTAGTTACCCCTCATAGACGGCAAATGTCAAAATTTGTTAACCGATTTTTGGAACACTCTCATTGTTAATTGGTTATGTTTTCAGGGTGCAGAGGGTGCAGATGAAATATATAACTTTCGCGAGAAATGGGAAAAAATAATCTAAAAAGAGAAAAATAAAAGGTTAAGAACCTATCTGCACCCT
>JAKSJE010000027.1 GCA_024398405.1 Bacteroidaceae bacterium | reverse complement strand
AACCTGCTAAAGAACAATCTCAAAATCATCTAAAATGTAATTAATAGAACACCCCCTAAAATGTAATTAATAGAACACCCCTACAACGAGTCGCATAAATGCACGCAAAAATGTCAGTTTTGTATGACATAAGTTATAAAGTTTAATAAAAAGCGCTGATTTCGAAGGTGTTTTTGCTCATTTCTGAGAAATTTTTCATATATTTGCAAAGCGAATAATGCACTTTTGCCACTGCAAGTATGAAAACATTCAATACAGCGGGTACTTGTCGCCCGAACGAACACTATATGGTGGACATCACCGAGCGTTTGGAAATCATCCGTGAGATGGTTGCCAAGGGTAACTATTTCTGTATCAATCGTGGTAGGCAGTATGGCAAGACTACCACACTTACTGCTCTTCAGAACACACTGGAAAAACTGGGATATACTGTTTTCAGCCTTAGCTTTGAGGGTATGGCAGAAGGAGCGTTTCTAAGTTTGAATACTGTATTGTATAGGTTAGTTCAGAAAATCAATGATTGTATTCTGTGGGATGAAGTGAAGAATATATCTGAAACTACCAAAGCATTGCTGGATGAACTTGAAAAGAGTGCTAATGCATCAATTGATGACGTGTTGTTTTCCAGAACGATTTCAAAGATATGCAAGACAGAGAAAGCTGTTCTTCTTATCGATGAAGTTGATCAAGCCCGCAATTCTGCTTCATTTATCCAATTCCTTGGCTTTCTCAGGGAAATGTACTTGAAGCGCGACACACGTCCTACCTTCCAATCTGTTATCCTCGCTGGCGTCTATGACATCAAGAACCTTAAGCTGAAGATTCGTACAGAAGATGAGCATCAGTATAACTCACCATGGAACATCGCAGTTCCATTTGATGTGGATATGAGTCTTTCGGCAAAGGGCATTACTGGTATGCTCGCTGAATACAAGGCTGACCATAACCTGACGTTTGATGAAGTGTTCTTAGGTCAGATGATACGCGACTATACTGCTGGCTATCCATTCCTTGTGAGTCGTATCTGCCAGATTATAGATGCTGAACAATACCCATGGGACAAGGAAGGTGTACTGAAAGCAGTAAATGCAATTCTGGTTGAGCGTAACACACTCTTTGATAATATGATTAAGAAGCTGGATGAGTATCCAGAACTTAAGCAGATATTGAAGGGCATTCTTTTCTCAGGTAAAGTTAAGTCTTATAATCCCGATGAGAAATACGTCCAGATTGCATCGATGTTCAATTACATATCCAATAAGGACGGAAAGATAGCCATCGCTTGTCGTATCATGGAGACTCGTCTTTATAATCTGTTTATCAGCGAGGAGGAAAACTCGTCTTTCTTCAGGCAAGGACAAATCGACAAGAGCCAGTTCATCAGAGATGGTGTCATAGACATGGCACACCTCATGGAACGCTTCGTCGTCCACATGAACCAGACATACAAGATGGATCATGACAACGAGTTCATTGAAGATGATGGTCGTAAGGTATTCCTTACCTACCTGCGTCCAGTCATCAACGGCATAGGCAGCTATCACATCGAAGAACAGACACGTGACCATGACCGCATGGATGTCGTTATCGACTACCTCGGCAAACAGTACGTCATTGAGCTGAAGATATGGAGAGGCAATGCATACAACGAGCGTGGTGAGGATCAGCTCTGTCGCTATCTCGAATACTTCGACCTGCAAAAAGGTTATCTCCTCAGTTTCTGCTTCAACAAGACTAAGAAGTCTGGTTTGTTGCCACCAGTAGAACTGAAAGGTCGCACGTTAATAGAGGCGATAGTTTAAATTCCAAAGCTGATGATATATGGTGTGGTCAGAAGGGAAAGACCACGAAAGCGGCGGTGTCCCATAAGGCATGTGACACTATCAGGGCTGGCAACCACTGGGGACGCAATCTGTAAAGTCCACCCCAGCAAATGCCACAGACCAGTGCAGCCATGATGAGCATGAAATTGAACGACCATATATGTATCATGGTGTATGCCAAAGTGGCAACCACGAAGCCGTTGTTGTCGCCAAGCCTTGCCTGAAGTTCACGTTGGATATATCCTCTCCAGAATATCTCCTCCGCCGGTCCTATGACGAGAAGCAAGGCGAAGGCGATATAGACCGGCGATGCGTCGGCTTTCATGTCGTAAATCCCATCGACCTGAGGACGGGCGAAGGTGAACATCAGTTGTGATACTTTATCGCCTATAAAGAAAACCATCCAAAGGACAGATGCGATGAGAAGTCCGAGGATGAACGTTCTCAACATCTCTCCGCCACGAAGGGCAGGCAGACTCCCGCATTGAGTCAGGAAAAGGGACAACACAATCAGTATTGCCCCTGAAAAGGTCATTGTGTACCAGAAATTGACGTGCCCCGCTGTCCATGGAGAGAACATCACGAACCACAGCACGGCAGCGATGGCTAACGCAAGAATCAGACGAACGCACTGGCTATGCATGATGCTGCGAGGAGGAGCGAGAACATAAGCTGATGTTGTGCCGTCTGCTGGTCGAGTGTGGCAATGGGTTCTGCCTCCTCAAAACCGGAGTCCATCATCTGGCGTAGGTTCTTCATGGCGCCTGGAACGGTCATGAGTGTGAAGAGCGCATACCAAGGCAGGTTTCCGAAGCAGGCACAGGCAACGATGATAAGATACGGTATCACCATCTCAACCGCATAGGCGACATGCGCCTTGCCGCATCCCATCTGAATGGCGAGAGTACGTATTCCGGCCCTTCGGTCGTTGCGGATGTCGCGAGTGTTGTTGGAATGCAGAATGCCTACGGTTATCAAACCGTAAGACAGGCTGAGGACCACTGCCATCAGGTTCGGTTGTCCTGTTATGACGATGCTCGTGCCCAAGGACGGAAGAATGGCGTAGCAGAGCAGTATCACATAATCGCCCATGGCATGGTACTTCAGCCAAGGATAGAAGGCAGCCAACAAAGAACCGACGATTCCGAGCCACAGCACATCCATGTCTGTACGATACACAAGCACGAGTCCCAGAGCGACGCAAACCGAGAGCACAGCGAGACCATAGCGTCTGATCTCGCCTGCATTGAACTTACCGTCAAGAATCCAAGTCACGCCATTGAGTGTGTCGTCACGGTCAACGCCTTTCCTGAAGTCATAACTGTCACTGATAAGATTGCCTGATGCCTGGAAAAGCACCATCATGAGCAGCAACAAGGCCGCATTCACCCAGTCAACGACGAATCCTTGTGTGTCGCTGATTCCGAAGAGATATGCCACTGTCACCACTACGGACATCGACGAAGCGGGGAACGACCAGGGGCGAGTGGCTATTACCCAGTCTTTTAAGTTTCTGTTCATCATCCCGTCAGAGTTTCTTGGCATTGAAATCCGTGACGGTGCTCCTGAATCGTCCTACACTCTGCATCGGGAACACAAGGGTACGGATGCGGTTGAACGACTTGCCGCCTGTATAATACACCTTCTCATATCCGAGTTCATCAACTTTCTTTCCGTTCACGAGTAGGGTAGTTGACTTGTTCGTTCCGATAATCGTGATATGTTCTGTCTTGCCGGGAGTGCCTTTGTGATTGAATGTGAAGAGATAGCCGTCGCGACTGAATCCCATCCATCCGCCTATTGGGTCGGATAGATAGAACGTGGCTCGGTCGCTCTTGGTCAGCACGGTGCCGTAGGACTCGCGATGCCACTTGATATCGAAATCGACCTGGTAGTCATAGCCCAGCTGACGGAGTCCACGACGTGAGAGTCCGGAACCGGGCTTGAGTGCCTGTACTTTCGCCGTGGTCGTGCCGAGCTCATCCACATTCGGAGCGTCACCGAGTCTCTTGCGGCTGGCATCCCAGTCAGCATAGCCAAGTGTGTCATTCACGGCGTGCCACGTCTTGTGCGACATCACCTGCATAGCGGGAAGCACCCTGTGATGGATGTCACCGACACTGACACCGTTGCCGACGACGTCGTTCCACACGGCAAACATTCCACCTTCTATCTGTGGGTCTTGCTCTTCAAGGAGATAGTTGCCTCCCATGCAGGCTGGAGTGTAGTGCTCATACAGCATCTGGCAGTTCAGGTAGTTGTAGTAGTAACCCGCCTCAGGAACGATATAGACGTATCCGTCAGGTATGCTGATCATCTGATAGCCAAGTGACTTCATCTCGTCCGGTCTTGCATAGTCCTTCGACCAGATGCTCATCATCACGTTCTCGCTACGAACAGGAGTGGTACCCTTGGCATGGGTGAGAGAGCCCCATACGACCGGCTGCTTGCCATAGCTCTGGATTGTGCCCATAAGATGGTCGGTGAGTGAACGGAACAGTTCCACGACATCCTTGTCACGGTTGCTGTATTCGTCAGTTCCGATATGCACCCTCGGACAGCAGAACACAGGATTGTCACCACCCAAGTACTCCATATAGAGTGAGTCAAGGAAAGGGATGACCTCCGGATTGCGGAGTTCGAGATGGTCCATGCCGTATTCCTTGCTTCCGAGGGATTTGCGGTAGTGAGTGAGTGCAAGCACGTGTGCCGGTGCGTCTATCTCAGGAATGATCTCGACTCCCCAGCGGGCTGACTCCTTGATGAAACTGCGGAAAGCCTTTTTCGTGTAGTAGCCGTCCTTGCTCGCAAGTCCGGGGAAGAACTCGCTCTCAAGGCGGAAGCCTGCGTATGTCTTGTCCCAGTCATTGTCGAAATACTGTTTGAAGCCATTGTCATTGAGGTGGACCTGAAGAGTGTTCATCTTATAATAGGACATCACCTTGACGAGATTGCGTAGGTAGTCAAGTGGTATGTACTTTCTGCCGCAGTCAATCATGAAGCCACGCATCTTATAGTCCGGAGCATCGTTGATGGTTCCGCAAGGTATCGTTCCCTGCAGCTGATGAATCTGCACCAATGTCTGGACGGCCCAGAGCACGCCCTGCTCGGTGGCGGCCTCAATCTTGATGCCCTTCGTAGTCGTATTGATTGAGTAGCCCTCGGCTCCGAGTTTCTTGTTCTTCACGATATCGAGGCTGATGCCTGACTTTCCGGCTTTCGCGTTTTTCGGGTCGGACAGGCTCAAGGCCTTTGCCAAGTAGTTGGCTGCCATCTTCAGGTTGTCAGCACCATAAGTCACCTGAGCGTCTTTGATATCAAAACTGCCGGTGCCGGCTTTCCATGACTTGATTTCAGGAACAGTGAATGGCTTTACGTTTTTCTGGGCAAACACCGTCATTGATGACGCCAGAAGGATAAGGATAAATAGTTTTTTCATAATGTACGGTTATAAGGGGGTCTAAGATTCCCCGCAAATGATAAATTAGTATAGGTGGGTGTTATTGTCATCCTGATGCTTTTGGCTTTTTCTTTGCATCTTGCAGTCCTTCATTCAGTCACTTTGTCCGTCGTTTAGTACAGCGGCCTGCTGAGGAAAGAACCCGAAATCACCTTGATAGAACACCCCGCAAACGATTCCAGCAGTATCAGTTGGTAGGTATCAGTTCGAACTCCACAGCCTCCCGGCGATTGACAATCCTGTTGCCGTCGGTATTCCAGTATCCGTTTCCGGCTGAGCCTGCACATTGGAACGTGAATCTGCCATTTGGTTTTTTCTCAATGATGAATGAGTGCCATTCATCATCGTATGGATTATTCTGTTTGTCTTTCCAGAACGCACCGACCTCGTTGACGTAGCGTCCGTCCTGCACATTGGTCACCTTGTATCTGCCTGTTGCCGGACGGAGTTCCAGTGTCCACTCCTGTCGCAACGGCTTCACGCTGTCACGTTCAGCGACCAGGACAGGCCAGTCCCCCACCCTTACGGATGAGGCCTGAGCATCTGTGAGGTACTTCCCATTGACCTTGATAAAATAACTTCCATCGGCGATGACAGCCTGTGGGAATACGTCTAAGCGATATGTGAAACGAGACTTATACTGCTTGAGCAACGCGGCGACGGTCTCTTTCACCCAAGGTGTATAGACTTCTCCACTAACCACCGGACTCGCCTTGACGATGCTGCCTTTGTAGTTGCGGCTTATTATAGCCTTCCGGGCTTCTTCCACTTTCTCGAAAGCCTTGTAATGCCCGATGAAAGCAACCGTGTCGGCTGCGAGAAGCGCTTTGTTCATGGAGGCGAGTTGCTCGCCAGACTGTCCGAGAAGGCGCATACTCTCCACCCACGGACGTATCTGACCAATCATCTCGGGATTGTTGACGGAGTCGGCAAGCAAACGATCGGCATTCTCGATAAGCATCTTCGAGTAGTTCCACGGATGGGCTTTGTCGAATAGGGGCGTATCGCCCTCACGACGAAGTCCATGACCGGTGCGGCCGAGGTCTATGTTGTTCTCGCAGAAAAAGCGGAACTCCTCACTGCTTGTCGGCATCAGAAAGGACAAGGAACGTTCCCAACTGGCTACGCTGTCATACCGAGGCATGTTCCATGTGTAGTCCGCGATACTGTAAAGGCTGACTTTCGAAGCCTCTGAATACTCCATAGGATTGGAGCAGAAGCCGCTTAACATGTCTGCTATGTCAAGTCCGTTTCCGTAGGTCTTACCCATGAGCAGCCTGCTCTGGCAATAGTCGTTGACGGGGTAGTTCAGCCAGATGAAGGCCTTACGGCCGATCTGCGAGTTAATCCACTCCATGTCCGACTTATCAATCATGTCAACGACCGAGTTACCGGTCCACATGATACGGACTTCCTTGTACATCTGGGTTCCAAGGGTCTTGAGATAGTCACCGCCTGCCCAGAGTTTGTTATACTGCGTAGGACAGATGACCAGAGGCATGACACCAGGGTATTCATGAACGAAGTTGTCGGTGATGTAGTTCATCAAGCCTGCCTGTTTCTCAGCCTTGGTTCCTTCTCCTGAGATATCGTCGAAGAAGACGGCAAAGGTCCTGACTCCGAGTTCGTACATGCTCTTCAGTTTGTTGACCACGGCGACACTGTCGGTCTTGTTCCACTTGATGTCGCCTCCCGGATGAACGGCCCAGACGAACTGTACCTTGTTCCTGTGGGCTGCATCCACCAGCTCGCGTATTTTGGCGGCCTCGTTCTCTGGATATGGCTCACGCCAGTGGGCACGATGATACGGATCATCCTTCGGTCCATAGACGTAGGTGTTCATCTTGTTCTTTCCGTAGAAGTCAAACTGGCGGAGACGGTCCTTGTGGCTCCACGGATTACCATAGAACCCTTCAATCACGCCCCGGCAATCCACGCTCGGCCAGTCACTGATCTCACAGCCAGAGACTTCAGGTGATGACATCAACTGCAGGAAGGTCTGTACGCCATAGAACGTGCCTGACTCGTCATTTCCGGCAATCACCACCTCGTCGTTGCTGATTCTGAGATAATAGCCTTCTGACTTCGAGGGAATATTCTTCCTATACTTTCTCACCGACTTGTCGTTTCTCTCACCGATGCGGAGGCAGACTTCGCCATCGCCCGAGAACGTCAGTCCTGACGCTTTCAGTACTGCCATCGCATCGGCATCGGCTTTGTCGCCTCCGATGACAGAGAAGGACACGTTGTTATTGAATGCTTTATCGCCATAAGTATAGGTCTGCGGTATCGGCGATACCGACGGTTGTTGTGCTGAGAGGCTCATAGTCATCAGCAGCACAGAGACAGAAAGTAATAATCGTTTCATCTGACAAATCGTTTTCTACCGTTTATGATATATATACCGGAGCGGAGGCCGGTCGCCGAGTCATATCTGCGACCGGAGAGGTCGAATACGTCCTGACGTGCCGTGGCGGTCTCAACTTTCACCTCCTCGATGTCGGTGGTTCCGGCAAGTTCTAAAACCCATTCTGTGTGTTTGGTCTTGTCCTTATCCGGATAGAGGTAACTGCCGGAAGACGTAGCGTCAAGTCCTACGAACTTGAAGATATGGTACAGGCAGGACAGCGAGTATTTTCCATCACCTAAATTACTGATCCTGAAGCGTGACCGCGTATTATCCTGCAGGGTCTTGGTCGCTTCCATGTCCCAGGTGTTCGCAGTACCGAGAACCATGTAATAGCCGTTCTCGCTACAGATGTAATACAGATTCGCCTGTTCAGACGGGATGAAACGGACCGGCTGTGTCTTACTCGACTCGTTCTTCGCCTGAATGCTGACCTTTCCGTTCTTGAGGTCGAGGTACAGTCCGGCATCCACGTTTCTCAGACGGAAGTACTGGTTCTCGTCATAGGCGTCGAAATCGACTGAGCCAGGATACACCTTCGACCATAATGCGGAGTAGGCGGTACGTAGTGAGTCGAGTACCGCCTTCAGTTCACTGGCGTCGGTAGTCGGCTTGTTCAGTTTCTTGGCCGATGCCACCGCTTCCTGAAGGGCGGTCTTTTCGTCACAGTCGTCAGCGCTTGATATCAGAAGTTCCGACTTGGTGATGAGATTGGTCACCGCGTCGAGAAGGGAGGCGGACTCAGCGGATAACACTTCCTCGAGATACCAGTTCGTGGCAGGGGTATCGCTCCACCCTACAACATTGTAGTTCGCATTGGCTGCGGAATGGAGTCCGGTCTGATTTCCTTCCGGGGTGATGATGCAGAACGTGCCGTTGCCTTTGTCATTGAAATTGAACTCAAGGGCGGATGACTCATCGTCACCTTTGGCAGTCGCCTGGGTACTCGTGGATATGGTATTGATGTACTTTCCGTTGTAGTTTGAGATGTAGTATGCGCCGTTGGATGCGTTCGACATTCTCCACCACTGTTTATTGTCGGTCTTTGATGTTGACTCCTTCGTCGCGACCATGCCGTTGTTGTAGTACATGTACCTCTTCGTGTATGAGAAGTTACGGAACCGGTAATATGCGCCTGGAACTATCTGTGTGCGGCTCGACGGTGTGCTCTCCAGTCGTTCGGTCTCAGCCCGGAGTCGTTCGTTCACATCACCGTATTTGCTTATCTCCTTGTCGGCTATTGCCTGCTCAGCCTCTTCTACCAGGGACTTCAGTGTAGTGAGTTCTTCTGATATGTAGAAGCCGGGGTGAGTGCCGTCTATATCCTCGAGTTTGAGCAAGGCTTTTGCGGAAGTGACTGTCTTCTTCAGCACCGACGTTGTGGCGGCGTCAGGGTCGAAGCCGGTGATTTCCTGCATTGCCTGTTTGCTTCCCACAGCATATATCGTGACGTCACGTCCATCGTAGTCGCTTGGCAGTGAGAACGAGCTGGCGTTGCTGAATCCCAGCACATGCCCGTCGGTGTCGTACGCGATGAAGCCGACTGCGCCGGTTCCGCCCTTGAACGTCAGCTTCGACCCTGACTGAGTCAGCGTGTACCCGGACGGAGTCGTTCCTTCGCCTTCGTATTCGGTATAGCTGCCGGTGGTGTAGCCGAGTGAGGCTGTAGGGTTCTCATCATGATCTCTCTTGATGCCTGTATGGCCTTCGGCTTTGTACAGACCGCTGACCGGCACGTTCTTCGAACGGTCGTCTATGAAAATCACAGAGGTGTTCTTAGGATAGTTCTTCGCCTTGACGCGTGCGATGGCTGCATCGATTGCCGCCTGAGTGGAGGTCACGTAGTGGTTGGAGTAGTCACCTACGTAGAGCAAGTCCATCGGGATGAAGAAACCGTATGCCTCGAAGAAGTCTGTCAGGTCTTCCTTTGCCGTCTCACAGCATTTCTCGTAGAATTTCAGGTGCATGTTCTGTCCTAAAGTAGGATTGCTCTTGCTGTTGGCAGAGCCGAACCGGAGCCCGTCGCTTCTGAGGGCAGCGAAAAGACGTGGATAGAACGTGATATCGTTCTTTGCCGCATGGTAATAAAGGAAAAGGTGGTAGTACATACGTGTCTGAGCCCAGATGTCGAAGTTGTACCACGGTGTCCTGTTCTGGAAGTAGTTCGAGACATCTATATTCGTATTGCCACGGCTGTCACTGTAGCCCACCATGAAGTTGACGGCGTTGGCGAAGAGGTTGTTCGTCACCTCCGTCCCGCCTGGCATATTGAACACGCCCTGGTTGGTGTGGCCTATCTCGTGGGCCGGTCCCCAGCTTGAGCATGTTCCGCCGTAGAAGAGTTTGTTCTTGCTGATCATATCGACCATGGTGTATCTTGCGTAGTAGGTTCTCCAGCTTGAGGCGTTCATATACGAGCTGTTGTCCGGCGACCAGGCAAGATGATGGTTGTTGTAGTACTCCGGATATGGTATCCTGCCGACTCCCTCACTGCTTATATACTCACCTGTCACCGCATCGTCCTTGTCCCAGAGGAGTCCGGAGAGCGACCACTCCCATTTGCACACCCAGTCCCAGGCGTCGATGCCGCTGTCAATCTCATCGACCTTAGCACCGGCCTGGAAGTCCTCGTAGTTCATCTGGATAAGACAGTACGTTCCTTTCAGCTGGATGGCCACATGCTTGTGGTTCTTCATAATCCAGTTGAAGACGTCGGCTCCGGCGTTCTTCTCATAATAGCCATCGACGTGGCCGCCTTCGAAGTGTATCTTGATGTCGTGGAAGTCAGAGAGGGCGACCCATGAGCCGTTGTTGTAGGTATTCGTGTTGTACATCACGAAGAAGGAAGAGGAGTTCTGTGCCACCGGCACTATGTTCAGGCCTTTCTTCAGCTGGGTGCCGGACGTGGTGCCGTTCACCATATCAACTCCTGAGGCGTAAGCGAGATACAGGGTGGCTCCGGCTGGGATGTCGTCATCCACCATCACATAGAGAATCTGACGTGCGTCGGCTGTGATTCCCGTTGGGTTCTTCATGTGGCTCTGGCAGTCCTGACGGGTCCAGGCGGTCCATGACGTTGACTCAGAACTGATCTGGAAGTCATGGACACGGAACATCTTCTCACATTCCGCCCATGACTCGTTCTTCACCTTGACTGCCATGTTCTGCAGCACATCTGGCAGACCGGACTCTGCCAGTGCGTCACGCAGTTCTTCGTCTGAGCAGGTGGCATAGTCGGCATTCAGCTCCGTACACGCATTGTCAGCGAAGAACGTCTTCAGTTTCGAGTTATAGACCGATGAGTTCTTGACCACGTTGCTCAGCTCATTGTAGTTCGCACGAGCCGTTTCCACATCCACGCCTTCCACCTTCTTGAAATAGAACGTGTTGGCAGCCGCTTCCGG
Organism: Bacteroidaceae bacterium; assembly: GCA_024398405.1. GTDB lineage: Bacteria > Bacteroidota > Bacteroidia > Bacteroidales > Bacteroidaceae > Colivivens. The sequence continues at coordinate 13,222 of JAKSJE010000027.1, read as the reverse complement.
TGTGCTCCACCCCACGAGCCAGTAACTCTGGCTCTGTGCGCAGTGAACCGACATGCTGCCGCTGATGGTGAAGCCATCGGCGTCGTAGGTTGCAGTGGCGATAGTGAGCGTGTTGGCGGACGTGGTCATCGTCATCTGCTGTGACATGTTCACGCTGCTGCTGATATACCGGCCGGTATAGACATTCCTGAGTGAGTACTTGCCAGTGGCGCTCTTGGTGACCACCCACAGCTGTTCCCAGTCATCCGCCGTGGAACCGACATCCTGGGTAGTCGTGACCTTGCTTGCCACATAGTCCTCTGCTACCGCGCGGTTATACGCGGCATTGATGATACGATACACACTGCCGCTCTCTATGGTACCGGCGTTCGCCAGTACCGATAGGGAGAGGAATAGTACGGAAAAGAGACTTCTGATTTTCATATTAGTTTACTTGATGAGTTTCTTCTGACCATCGACAATATATACTCCTGACGTGATTCCTTCTTCGGCGACCTTCTGTCCGTTGAGGTTATAGATGCCTGTGCCTGGCATGTCATCCTGCGTCTTCACTGTCTCGATGGCGGTCGCGAAATCCACCTTGTATTCCTTGTCGAACACATAGCTGAACGGGGTCGCGGCCTGCTTTGTGATCGACGTGCCGTCCGCGCTCATCACGAAAGCCTCTGGCTGTGCCTTGTATGAGCCGTTGATGATGCCTGCCTGGGTAAGTTCAATCGCTACGTCTCCGTTGACCACCAACGGCTCGCCTGCCGCTACGAAGTTCGTAGGGGTGACAACGAACGTGTCATCTGTGGTATAGCCCGTGCTCAGATGTTCGCCCTGCACGCTGAACGGCAGTGAGAGCACGGCGTAGCCCGCATTGGTCTTGGTGAACGTCAGTTTGTCCACTCTTGCCATCGCCGGCATACAGAACGGAAGGTCTCCGTCAATGACGATATTAGCAGACTGGGCTGTCTCCGACTCCGCCGGGGCATAGTAGATGACGTTTGTCTCCGACTTGATTGCCTCTGGCATCTCGCGTACGTCGATATACTCTGCTATCGCATTGACTGGCAGGTATCCGTGGAAGCCGTCGGCATTGGTGTAAAGGGTCTTGACCTGGTTTTTGTCACGTATGGTGACTGAGTACTTGTAAATCACAGTCTGTCCAGTTTTATAATAAGGTGAAAGGAGGTCTTCGCCATTGCGCTCGGCTGCCACGACGAGGAGGTTTCCGTCTGCGAGCAGGGTTCTTACGGATGAAGGCAAGGCAGCGGACTTGGAGTTGCAAGCCCAGACGAGACGGCCGGTCTGCTTGTCATAGAACTTGTGACCCATCCAACCTGTGCCCTTGAACGTGATAGTGCTTCCGTTCAACGTGAAGTAGTCGTTGTCAACGAGGTAGTCAGTGCCCTGGTCATAACTCATGTAGTCACCGCCGTCACCTGACTTGCCGAAGATGGCGCCTTCGTAGTTACAGCACTGCCACTTCTTGCCGCCGTTGCCTGATGCGTCACAGCCGAACTTGTTGTCCGGGTCTGACTCATGACGGATGATGTGGTCGTCGATGAACATGAGGTTCGAGTATTTCTTAGGGTACTTATGCATGTACCTGATGGCGGCGTCGATGTCTGCCTGAGTGGTCGTGACATAGTAAGTGGAGTAGTCTCCCACCTCGTAGTTGTTAATCGGGACGAAGAAGCCGTATGACTCGAAGAACTCGCTGAGGTCCGCCTGGAGCAGGTCGCAGCAGAGTTTCGCGAAGTGCAGGTAGTCTTCGTTTCCTGAGGTCTTGTTATGCTGGTGCATCGGATTCTTGCGAAGGGCCTTGAAGAGCCTCGGGTAGAACGTGGTGTCATATCCCTGATTATGGAAATAGAGCCAGAGCTGGAAGTACATACGTGTGGTCACGGTGATGTCACGGTCGAACCAAGGCTGGTTCTTAGGGAGGAAGTCGAAGTTGGTCTGAGGACTGCGGTAACGGGTGCTGCTGATACCGGTCTCGAACGTGTTGATGTTGGAGAAGAGGTTGTTGGAGCTCTCCGTCGCGCCGATGAGGTTGTGCGTGGCCTGGTGGTTGTGCCCGAACTCGTGGCTCGGTCCCCACATGGCGCCGCCCTCGTGTCCATCGCTGCCGTAGTTCACGAGGTTGCTGTACTTCATGACTGAGGACAGGGTGTTCTCGTGGAAGTAGGAGCCTTTGTCGCCTGCGAACATGTAGTTGTAGGTCACGGAGAAAGCATTCCACAGGTTTCTCAGCCTGCCGTCGAATTCATCAAGGCCCATGTACGACTCCTCGTTCTCAAGAATCTTGTTCCATATCCTGACTGTTCCCGCTATGTTCTCAGGTTCTGTATCCTTGACTATCTTGGAGTTCATGCAGAACACGATGTGCTCGTCCTTGAGGTTGATGACCGGGCTTTGCAGCATCTTCTGGTTGAGCATCAGTTTCCAGTCATCGTTCGTCATGCCTCGTGTGGCGTCGAAATAGCCGTTCAGCGTTCCGCCCTCGATATGTATCTTGATGTCTGGGTAGTCGGCGAGGTATTTGTTGACGTTGTTAAGCTGGTAGAACACGAAGAGGTTAGCCTGTGCGTCGGCTCTTACGATGTTCAGACCGGCATGGAGGTCGGTCACCGGACCGTTGCGGTTCGAGCCGGGGTCGCCGGTAGCCACGCGCTCAAGTTGGAGCGTACAGTCGTTCTTAGGGTTTTGCTCCACGAAGACGAACAACACGTCACCGCTTTCCACGGTGATACCGGTCGGGTTCGACAGTTTGCCGTAGTTGTTGCTCATGCCCGTGGTCCAGCACATCTCGCTGTGGTTGCTATACACTTGGTAGTCTGCGATGCGGAAGAACTTCTCAAGTCCTGCCTGATAGCCTGACGAGCTGTTCCTATACACTTTCCATGTGTCGTTCTTGACCTTGAGCACCATGTCCTTGATACCCTGTGGGAGTTCAGCGAATCCCTCAAGTGCCTCGACCTGCTCATCGCTCATGGCTGCGATGTCTGACTTGAGTATGGTACACGACTTGTCGTCAAAGACTTTGTCCAGGAAGGTCTGGTACTTGGCGCGGTTGGCTACATAGTACTCGTATTCCTTCTCTGCCGCCCGGGCTGCGTCAATCTGCTCCTGGGTCAGCTCCACCTTCTCGAATGCCCATACGCTCGCATCGGCGTTCGTGCTCCAGAGCACCACCTGGTTGCTCTGCGACGAGGCTGTGTGAAGGCCGGCACTGGCGCCCTTCGACTGGGTGATGGTGAACGTGTAGCTCCACTTGTCGGTGGTCTGGGTGATGTAGAACGTATGTGGCTGACTGCTGGTGGTGAAGGCCTGGCTTGTTCCCGGGGACTCACTCGCGTAGTTCTCTGTCACTACGTTCTGGAATGTCAGACCGTCACCGCTCTTGCACACCTTCCAGCACTGGGTGAGGATGTTCTCGTCACGAGTCACCGACTTCAGTTGGCCGTCTATCTCGGCCATGTCAAGGTTGTACAGCGTGCTGACGATGCGGTAGTAGGCGCCGTCCTCGACTTCCTTGGTCCAGCCCTTGCCGGCATTCAGATGCTCACGGATCTCTTCTTCCGTCACACCATCGACAATCTCGATACCCCAGTCACAACCGGAGTCGCCTTGGTAGCTCCACTTATACAGGGTCTTGCCGTCCTGCCCGAGGTTAAGGCATGACTGTCCGGAATAGTCGGTCTTCGATGACACGACGCCCCACTCATCCACCTTGGTGTTCGTGTTGTTCGGACTGTATTTCATGTAGAGGTCGGTGGCTTCGCCTGGCTTGGAGAAGTCATCGGTCAGATACTCACCGGTCTCCGCACTCCTGAGGGTCCAGGCGGAGCCGCTCGCTTCCTTAATCCATATCTGAGAGAAACCGCTCTTGGCCTTGGCGGCGCCATAAGCGGTGCCCTTCGAGGCTGTCAGGTAGTTGCTGATACGCTTGTTGTAGAGGCGGATGAGTGACTGTTGCATCTTGTACTTGTACAAATCCTGGCCTTTCAGGTCCGACAGTGAAGTGAACTCCACCTCATAGAACGACCAGTCAGACCCATTGCCGAGTTTCACGGTACTGGTACCATAGACGTCATCGCCCGATGACGGGGCGTAGAGATAATACATGTTGCCCTTGATGGAGAAGTTGCCGTCACCGCCGCTGATCTCACTGACCGTCATCGGATAGCCTTGGGTGATGGTGGCCTTTGCCTTTGAGCCGAAATTAGGAAGATACCGGCCCAGTCCGGTCTGAACGAAGTACTTGCCCTCATGCTCGGAGTCCAGCTCGAACCGGAACATATAACCCAGGTGGGTGTCGGCGTCGAGGGTACGTGGCGTACTTCCCTGATGCACGAGGTTGTCATCGCCTTCAAAAGCGTAGTGTTTCGTACTGTTATTATACAGGAAATACCACTTGCCAACCTCAATGGCTGTCGCTTTTGAGCCGATATCAAACAACTGACCGGCATACTCTCCGGCAAACATCGTAGCCGCACTTGCAAAAAGTAACGCTACTGATAGTAAGAGTCTTTTTCTCATAAATATTAACGTTTAGTTTGGAATGAATATTTTTGTTGATGACCACAGTGCTGGTGGGTTCTATAAACTCATTTCTTGCGCTTTTGAGGTTTGTTCCGAGCGGGTTGCTGTGCGATACCCCCGGAAACCCCGGAAAAGCCGGAAACCCCGGAAAAGCCGGACACCCCGGAAAAGCCGGAAAACCCGGAAAAGCCGGAAAAGCCGGATAACCCGGAAAAGCCGGACACCCCGGTATGCACTAAAAGAATGACATCACCCATACATAGCACATAATTGTAATTCGGTGAATATTTAGAATTCACCCACAAAGTTAGGAAAAAAAAATCACACACTAAACATCAGCTGCATGTTTTTTCATGTTTTTTCACAATATGCGAAATACGCAGGTCGTGCCATGCCGTCCACCGGTAACAGGCTATCACCCTGACGGACTCTGGCATGTGGTTCCGGCTGCGGATGACATTGGCTTCCTACCCCCGTGTCATGGCACGTCAGGCCATGAATCTGACAGCACACGAAAGAGCCTCATCGACGGCGCGACGCAGGTTGGCGGTCCTGTCCGAACTGACATGGAGGCACTTGACCAAAGGGGTGGTTCCGTCGGAGCCGATACAGATCCAGACCGTGCCGTTCTCTGCGAATCGGTCGCCGCCGTTCTGTCCGGCATAACCGGTGATGGAGATGGCTACGTCAGCGTGGGAGAGTCGCCGGACTCCGTCATTCATGGCCTCTGCCACTTCACGGCTCACGACACCATACCTGCCAATCAGGTCGTCATCAACACCGAGCACTCTGTTCTTGACATCGACCGAATAAGCGATGACGCCTCCGAGGAAATACTCCGATGCGCCGTCAACCGATGCGATTGCCGCTCCTATGCCGCCGGCGGTGCAACTCTCAGCCGTGGCTATCGTCATGTGACGTTCTCTCAGAAGTCTGCCTAATTCTGCTGCCAAATCATTCATACGCGGTGGGGTTTTCTGACTTTTTCCGCCAAGACCATGCCTACTATCAGGATGGCGGTGCCTATCAGGGCCATATACGTTATGTGCTCATCGAGGAAGAGTCTGGCAAAGATTATCGTGAAAAGGGGATTCAGGTAAAGATAGACGGTTGCCTTGACTGTCCCTATCTCTCTCATCAGGTAGGTCCAGACCACATAACAGCCCATGTTGGCCACCAGTCCGAGGAACAGGAAATTGAAGATTATGGACGGTCTGAATAACAGCGTGATGTCGGTGACAAAAGAGTCACGGACAAGATAATAAGGTATGATGGTCAGCAGACCGTAGAAGAACACCTTGCGGTTGAGCAGCCATACAGGATAACGTCCCATGACCCGTTTCATGATTAGTGAGTAGAGGACCCACGTCAGCGATGCCGAAAAGGCCAGGACGTAGCCAAGCAGGGAGAAATGGAGGACGAAATGGCCGTTCATCACCACCAGCGCGATTCCGAAGAAGGCTATCACCAGTCCCGCGTATTGCTTACGTCCCATTCTCTCGCTCTTGTAGAACAGTGGGAGAATCAGTGACGTGAGCAACGGGCAACTCGACACTATTATGCTGACGTCGGAGGCCTGAGCCTGCATCAGTGCGGTGTTCTCTGTCAGGAAGTACAGACTGCCGCCGAACAGACCGGCGAGCATGAACAGCATCTCGTCTTTCCAGGTGTCGGCAAACCATCTGTCATGGCAGATGATCAGTGTGGCGACGTAGGCGAGCGTGAAACGGCAGAAGAAGATATCGGCGGGGGCCAGTCCGTTGACCAACAGCACCTTGGTGGCTATGAACGTACTGCCCCAGATGCCTACGATGGATATCGCTAATATGTGTAACAGGCTCTTCACTCTATCACAAGGATTTCAGGGATTATAACTGATTTTACGGTGTTGCGTGACATACGGCGCCGTCCTGCTTCTGTTGACAATCGCCACTCCGAGGAAGACGAGGATAATCGCCAGGTCTTTCTGCCACGAGAGGCTGTCCATGCCAATCACGACACTGATGACCACGGCGATGACGGGTTGCATGTAGCTGTACATGCTCACAAGTGTGGGTCGGAGGTGTTTCTGTCCGATGGGGATGAGGAAATAGGCTATGAACGTGGCGAACACTACGACGTACAGTGTTTCCCAGACCAGTCGCACGACGGTAGCGTCGTCATGGTGACTGCTGGCCTCACGGACGAACCCCAAGCCGTCCGACGTGCAGAACGGCAATGATATGATAAGGGTGAACAGGAACATCCACTTCATGAAGTTGACCACATGGTACCTCGCTATCAGCGGACGGAACGCACCCAGGTAGAGGGCGAAGGTGAAGCAATTGACCAGGAGGAGGATAGTTCCCATCAGGGTGGTTGACTTTGACTCATCGCTGCTATAGAAAGAGTTGGTCAGAAGGAGGATGATTCCTGCGAGACTTACTACGACACCTACTGCCTTCTTTACCGTGACTGGCTCTTTGATGAAATATGCGGCGAAAAACATCGTGAATATCGGCGAGAGGGTGCTGATCATCGAGGCGTCGATTGACGACACCTCCCTTATCCCGACAAGGAAGGTCATCTGTGTGAGGAAGAGTCCGAAGAAGGAGGCCACCACAATCTGAATCATGTCCTTCCTTGGTATGTGTTCCTTAGGCACGAATGCGGAACTCAGCCAGAACAGGGCGGTGGCTCCCACCACACGCAGGAAGAACAGGCCGTATGGTGTCAGTATGTCTGAACCGGCTATGTCCTTGCAGAGCACGATGTTCACGCCGAAGATGGCATACGAGAGGAAACAGGCGACATGCCCGAGCCACGTCTGTCTCATGACTTCATCGATAATGACATACGACCTCTCTCCACATCCACCGAAAGCACCTTGACGGTGACCTGCTGATGAAGTGCCACGACTTGCGTAGGGTCCTTCACGTACTTGTCAGCCATCTGCGACACATGCACAAGTCCTTTCGTATGGACTCCCACATCGACGAAACAGCCGAAGTTGGTGATGTTGGTCACAATCCCCGGCAGCGTCATGCCCGGGCGCACGTCCGCTAATTCGTGTATGTCGTGCGCGAACTCGAAGACCTGGATTTGCTCACGGGGGTCACGCCCCGGTTTGTCCAGTTCCGCCATGATGTCCTGGAGTGTAGGTAGGCCTACCTTGTCGGTGACATAGTCGTTGATGTCGATCGCGTCACGTTTGGACTTGTCGGAAAGCAACTGTGCGATGGTACACTTACGGTCTTTCGCCATCTGCTCCACTATCGGGTATGACTCTGGATGAACGGCGGAATTGTCCAGTGGATGGTCTCCGCCTGCTATCCTGAGGAAACCGGCACACTGCTCGTATGCCTTCGGCCCCAGTTTAGGTACTTTCAGCAATTGCCTCCTCGACGTGAAGGCTCCGTTGGCTGCGCGATAGTCAACGATGTTCTGCGCGAGTGCGGGACCGAGACCGGAAATATATGTGAGGAGGTGACGGCTGGCTGTGTTGAGGTTGACCCCCACCCTGTTGACGCACGACACGACGGTCTGGTCGAGCGACTTGCGGAGCTCCGCCTGGTTGACATCCTTCTGGTACTGCCCCACCCCGACTGAGCTGGGGTCAATCTTGACCAGTTCCGCCAACGGGTCCATGAGTCTTCGGCCTATCGAGACCGCGCCGCGGACGGTGAGGTCATGGTCGGGGAATTCCTCACGCGCCACCTTGGAGGCTGAATAGATGGACGCCCCGTCCTCGCTGACGACGAAGACCTTCACGTCATCCGGAAGCCCGGAAGCCCTGACGAACTGCTCCGTCTCACGGCTCGCGGTGCCGTTGCCGATGGAGATGGCTTCGATTCCGTATCGTTCGCACAGATACCTGACTCTCTCGCCTGCCGCCTTGTCCTCGTACTTGGGAGGATGTGGGTAGATGGTCTCGTTGTGCAGCAGATTGCCCTCTGAGTCAAGACAGACGACTTTGCAGCCCGTCCTGAATCCGGGGTCGATGGCGAGAACGCGTCTCTGACCCAACGGGGGTGCCAGGAGCAACTGGCTGAGGTTCTTCACGAAGATCTTTATCGCCTCTTCGTCCGCTGACTTCTTCGACGTGTTCGCGAACTCCGTCTCGATGGCGGGTCTGAGCAGACGCTTGTATGAGTCCTCTACGGCTTCCTCCACGCACTTGGAGGCGGCGTTCCTGCCTCTGACGAACTGCAACGTCAGCCGCTCAAGGCACAACTCGTCATTTCCGTTGATACTGACGCGCAACACGCCTTCCGACTCTCCTCGTCTCATGGCCAGCAGTCGGTGGGAGGCGCAGCGGGTGAGGCGTTCGGAGAAATCGAAATAGTCTTGGTACTTAACGCCGGCTTCCTCCTGCCCTTTTATCACCTTCGACGTAATCACCGCCAGATGGCTGAAGTTCTTCCTGACGATGTTCCTCGCTATTTGGTCGTCACTGACTCGCTCGGCGATGATGTCCTTTGCTCCCTGGATGGCATCGTCTGCACTGTTGACCTCCTTTGCGGGATCGACGTACCGACCGGCTTCCTGACGTATGTCCTCACGGGTCTGGCGCATGAGGAAGTCAGCCAGTGGCTCCAGGCCTTTCTGCCGAGCCGCTTCGGCCCTGGTACGTCGGCGTGGCTTGTAGGGGGCGTAGATATCCTCCAGTTCGGTCTGATTCCAGCAATTTCCTATACTACGGCGCAGGGCGTCGGTTAGCTTACCCTGCGACTCGATGACGGAGAGAATGGTCTGCTTGCGCTTCGCGGTCTCGGCGAGACGGTTGTTCCTTTCGCTGATGTCGGAGATGGCGACTTCATCAAGCGACCCTGTCGTCTCTTTACGATAACGGCTGATAAACGGTATGGTACACCCCTCGTCAAGCAGTTTGAGGGTCGCATGGACTTGCCGCTCTGGTATGCCGGTCTCGGCACTTATCAGTTTTGAGTATAAAGCATTCATAATTCAGGCTGCGAAGTTACTAAAAAATCTTATTTTTATCGAATTTAATTGGATATTCTAAGATAATTTGTTATTTTTGCGCGAAAATACTACACACATGAGAAAGGTTGTTTTGATTATATCGGTTTGCCTGTGCGTCTCGCACCACATCATCGCACAGACACAGATGCTTTCACTTGATAAATGCAAGGAGCTGGCTTTGGAGAACAACAAACGTCTGGCGGCGCAACGTGCCGCGCAAGTCAGCGCACAGGAAACCAGACGTATAGCGAACACACTCTACCTGCCTAAGTTCGACCTGACGGCAAGCTACCTCTACACAAGTAAGGAGTTATCCATCCTCAACGACGACCAGAAGTCTGTGTTGTCGAACCTCGGCATGGTCTTCGCCGACATCGCCCCCACCCTTGCCGGCACACTGAATCAGGTAGGTGAGCACATCGTGGATGCGTTCCGCACTGACTCCAGGAACGTATGGGTCGGTGCCGTGTCCATGAGCCAGCCTCTGTATCTCGGAGGGAAGATAACCGCAGCCAACAACATAGCGGACATAGGCGTGGAACTCGCCCAGAACCAGCTTGACTCCGAAATCAGCAAACTGGAGCTGAGCACCTCGAATGCCTACTGGCTGGCTGTCTCGCTCCGCCACAAACAGAAACTCGCCCAGAACTACCGTGACTTGTTGCTTAAGTTGCAGGGTGATGTTGACAAGATGGTCCACGAGGGTGTGGCCACCAAAGCCGATTACCTGAACGTCAGCGTGAAGGTCAACGAGGCTGAGATGACTCTTATCCAGGTGAATGACGGACTTGTCCTGTCGAAGATGGCGCTTTGCCGTCTGTGCGGAATACCCGTTGACAGCGACATAACCCTTGAGGACGAGCAGAACCAGGACATAACGGACGAGGGGGGCACGCCCGACGGCGACATCGGGACGGCTATCAGCAACCGCGCCGAGATACGCATCCTATCCAACGTGGAGGACATCGCCAACCAGAACATAAAGATCGCGAGGTCTGGCTACAAGCCGAACATCGCCCTGACTGCAGGCTACATGATTTCCAACCCGAACCTCTTCAACGGATTCGAGAAGAAGTTCTCCGGCATGTGGAACGTAGGCATCGCCATGAACATGCCGTTATGGCACTGGGGCGATACGAAACACAAAATCCGCGCCGCCAAGTCAGCCGCACTCATCGCGTCGCTCAACAAACAGGACACTCAGGACCTCATAACCCTGCAGGTCAGCCAGGACCGGTTCAGACTGGATGAGGCAAGGAAGAAACTCAGTCTGACCGAGAAGAACATCGAGAGCGCCGACGAGAACCTCAAAAGTGCCGAGTACGGCTTCAAGGAGGGACTGTTCACGGTCTCTACCGTGATGGAGGCCCAGACAGCATGGCTCAAGGCGAAGACTCAGAAGATTGACGCGCAGATTGATGTCAAACTGGCTCTCACCGAACTCTCACATGCGTTAGGAACGAGATAACACAACACAAGAGACAAACCAACAAACAAAACATACAACAACATGTCAAAACATTCTCAGCACATCAGTGTATTGATTGCCGTGGCGGCATTGGTCTGCGTGGTCGGCATAGTCGGATTGATCGGACACTTCTTCCTTTCTGACGATGAGGTCGTCATTCAGGGTCAGGTTGACGTATCTGAATACAGGATATCCAGCAAGGTACCGGGTCGTATTCTTGAGCTGAAAGTGAAGGAGGGCGACTTCGTCCATGTGGGTGACACTGTCGCCATACTCGAAGCGCCGGAGGTCGATGCCAACGAGGAAAGTGCGCTGGCGGCGGTCAGTGCCGCCGAGGCGCTCAGCGAGATGGCGAACAACGGTGCGCGTCAGGAGCAAATCAGAGGGGCTCTCGAGATGTGGAACAAGGCGAAAGCGGGACTGGACATCGCACAGAAGTCATACGAGAGGGTCAACCGCCTTTACGAACAGGGGGTCATGACTGCCCAGAAGAGAGATGAGGCATACGCCAATTACCAGGCCATGAGGGCGCAGGCGGAGGCCGCCAAGAGCCAGTATGACATGGCGGTCAACGGTGCGCGCCAGGAAGAGAGACGCGCCGCTGCCGAGAAGGTCAACATGGCGAAGGGACAGGTCAGTCTCGTCAAGGCATACAAGAAGGAGACTGTACAGTGTGCCTCACACGACGGTCAGGTCAGCGAGATATTCCCGAAGGTCGGCGAACTGGTGGGAACCGGCTCTCCTATCATGAGCATACTCATCACGGAGGACATGTGGGGGGCGTTCAACGTACGCGAGGACCAACTCAGTGGACTGAAGGTAGGAGACGAGATCACTGCCATGATTCCGGCCTTCGACGGGAAGGAGATAAAGATGGAGGTCTTCTACATCAAGGATCAGGGGACGTACGCTGTCTGGAAGGCGGTCAAAGCCCAAGGACAGTGGGACCTCAAGACTTTTGAGGTGAAGGCTCACCCGAAGGAGAAGGTCGAGGGACTTCTACCTGGCATGTCATTGATTTTCAAGAAATGAGTTCACCTAAAGAACATATCTTCGCGTTCCTGGCAGTCGCTAAGCGGGAGTTCAGACACATCGGGTACTACCCTATGTACTGGTTCTGCATGGTTCTGCTGCCCTTATTCGTCATCTTCTTCTTCACCGACATAATGCATGAGGGGCTGCCGACTGACGTGCCGATGGGTGTCGTGGACCTCGACAACTCCACGACCTCACGCAAACTGATGCGCCGGCTGGAGTCATTCCCCACGGCGCGCATCGTCGCCAACTACCCTACGTTCAGCGCCGCGCGGGAGGACATGCAGGAGAAGAAGATTTATGCCATCATGTATATCCCCGAGGGCATGGCCGAGGACATGATTGCCGGGCACAAGCCGACCATATCATTCTACTACAACAACTCCGTCCTTCTCGCCGGTTCCCTGCTCTACAAGGAGCTCCGGGCCATTTCCACCATGGCGTCGCTCGCGATGGTACAGACCAAGATGCAGGCGTTGGGAGTGCCGCAGCGGGAGATAATGGGAACGCTGCAGCCAGTCATCATCGAGGCGCACCCTATCGACAACCCATACCTCAACTACAATGTGTATCTGAGCAACATCATCATACCTGCCTGCATCGCCATCTTCATCTTCCTGATGACGGCATACACCATCGGTGTGGAGATCAAGTTCGGAACGGCCAGGGAATGGATGCGGAAAGCGAAAGGCCATGTCTCAGTGGCCATGCTCGGCAAGATACTGCCGCAGACGTTCTTCTTCGCGTTGGTGGTCTGGTTCTACCAGTACTGGCTGTTCGTCCACCTCGGGTTCCCGCACAACAGCTCGTTCGCCTTCATCATGTGCGTGGGACTGATTTTCGTGCTGGCTTGTCAGGGACTGGGCATCTTCATTTTCGGCATCATGCCGTCCATGCGCATGTCCATGAGTATATGCGCCCTGTGGTCGGTGCTGAGTTTCTCTATCAGCGGATTCTCCTTCCCTGTTGACGCCATGGACCCTCCAATACAGGCCATGGCGTGGATGTTCCCTCTGCGTAGCTATTTCATGATCTACCAGATGAACATCTTCCACGGCTTCCCTGTGGCTGACTCATGGATTTATTTCATCGCGCTGATGGTCTTCATCATGCTGCCGTTATTGGTGTTGCGGCACCTGAAGACCGTGCTTAACACTTACGAATATATCCCTTAAGGTGGGTTCTATAAATTCACCGAATAATACAAATTTATCAAACATGGGT
>JAKSJE010000026.1 GCA_024398405.1 Bacteroidaceae bacterium | reverse complement strand
ACAGGTGGTATATAGTTGTTACTAACAGGTGGTATATAGTTGTTACTAACAAGTATGTAATGTTAACCGCAGTCTCCGATAATGTTAAGCGCAGTCTCGGGGTTCTTTGACGCAAAAACCGTCCACTGACATTCGCAGTCCGGTGGACGGTTGACATTGCTGAGCGTTATTACCGGGTCTTCTTGGAGTTGGAGTGTCCAAGGAGAAAAGCACATGCGCCCTTCCTCTGGCTTCCGCCTTGATATGGGCGTCCTTGCTTTCGGCTGTGGTATTCCCGCTATCAGGGCGGCTTGGGGACATGCACCCATCAGAATGCGTCCGTGCGGGGCGCAAAAAAAAACCAGCCATAGGTGATGATGGCTGGTTTGGATTGTCGCTGATAAGTGTCCTGGATCAGATTCCTTTGAGGAAGCCAATCTGGTAATCGACGAGGCTGTCGGAGAAGATGCCTTCGTCGGTATAGATGGCTCTGTCTTTCTCGAGTTCGTCTGCTGCTTCGGCGCATGATGCGGGGAGTTGCTCGAGTGCGTCGTGGATGGCTTTGTTCTGAGCGTCATGGATGTTCACGCCGAGGCCTACGTAGGTCTTCTCAGCCACTTCGAGAGCGTCTTCGCTCTCAAGTCCGTGGCGTGTGGCGCAACACAGAGCCGCCATGAGAAGGTAGATGTTCGCCATGCCGTCTGATGCTCTCCATTCGAATGTCTGCTTTCCTGAGAACTCAGGCTGGTGTTGCCATCCGAGCGGAACTCTGACAAGGGCGCTTCTGTTGGAGAACGACCAGCAAAGTGAGGTGGGGGCTTCCTGATGTGGGACGAGCCTCTGGAATGACTCGAGGCTTGGATTGCCGAATGCAGGAAGTGACGTGCCTGCCAGCATCAGGCCTGCTATGGCCTTCTTGCAGATGTCTGTCAGCTCTCCGCCGTCAGCCATGACGGACTTGCCATCTTGCGTGAACTTCATGTGGACGTGAAGTCCGCTGCCTGCCATGCCCTTCGTGATCTTCGGGGCGAATGTGAGTGTGACTCCGTATTCGTAAGCCAACTGATACATCACCCACTTGGCGATGACGAGTTGGTCTGCCGCATCCTCGATGTCGGTGGGAAGGAACTCTATCTCGTTCTGTTCATAGAGTTTCCCGTCCTGTGAGAAGTTGCCGACCTCGCTGTGTCCGTACTTTATCAGTCCACCACATTGGGCGATCATCCTCATCGCGTCGGTCCTGAGACTGGCGTACTTGCAATATGGCTCGCTTTCGTGGTAGCCTTTCTGGTCGGGAATCTTATAGAGTTCCTCGTCATCTCCGACGACGTAGTACTCGAGCTCGCCCATCGTCTCCATTTTCAGTCCGGTGGTTTGTGTGAACACCTCGCTTGCTTTGTGTAGTATATGGCGCGGGCTGCTCTCGAACGGCTTGCCGTCTCTGTCGTAGTAGTCGCACAGCAGGTCTAAGGTAGGAACTTCCGTGAACGGGTTCAGGAAAGCCGTGTTCATGCGTGGCTTGACATACAGGTCGCTTTTTCCGGCCTGGATGAAAGGGAAGAGGCTGCTGCCGTCAACTCTCTCTCCTGCGTCAAGGATTTCCTCGAGGTGTTGCTGGGAGAGGATGACGAAGTTCAGGGTCTTCAGGTTCCCATCCCATCCCTGATAGTGGAAGTTGACGAATTCTATTTGGTTATCGACACAGTAGCGTACTATATCGTCACGAGTGAAGTCTTTAGGCTCTTTTCCTAAAAATCTGACAACCTTGTTGGGGTTCATTGCAATCTTTTTATCCATATGTGAAGTGTATCTTTTGTGTGCGCAAAGTTAAGAATATTTCTCTTTTTCACCAAAAAATCTTCTGTTTCGTTTCGGGAAAGACGATAAATTGTGCGAATTTATTTGGTTGTTAAGGAAAAAAACGCTACCTTTGCGACGTTTTTGATGACAATCAACAAGGAGGGGCTGAAAAGTTCCTCCTTATTTATGATAATGAATCTGTATGATAGACAAGAACAAAGTAAAGGAATGTGTGGAGGAGTGGTTGAAAGGCAAAGACTACTTCTTGGTTGACATTGACGTTGACAAGTCCAACAAGGTGACCGTGGAAATCGACAACAAGGACGGTGTCTGGATTAACGACTGCTGTAGTCTCAGCAGTTTCATCGAAGAACACTTCGACCGTGATGTGGAGGACTTCGAACTTGAGGTCGGCTCAGCCGGAATCGGTCAGCCGTTCAAGGTGTTCCAGCAGTATGAGAACAATGTCGGCAATCAGGTTGAGGTGCTCACCGATGAGAACAAGAAGGTGATAGGCCGACTGACGGCAGTCTCGGCTGAAAGCGTCACCATCAATGGTAACATGACACTTCCGTTCGAGGAAATCAAGAACGTGAGGGCTGTGATAGAATTTGAGTGAAGGGGTGTGGTCTCGATGCCCGCACCGCTCACGTGAGCGGCATTCCCTACTCAGGGTGAAGACCCTATTCATGGCAGCGACCTGCCAATGGAAAACATCTGAATCACCTGAGGCGTAATCGATAAGAAATCAATAGAACACTACTAAAAACAATACAATATGGCAACAAAAAAAGGAAATGATTCCGTGGATCTCTCAATGACGTTCAAGGAATTCAAGGAGCTAAAGAACATTGACAGGACAACACTTATTTCCGTTATCGAGGACTCTTTCCATTCAGTCCTTCAGAAAATGTATGGCTCAGATGACAACTTCGATGTCATCGTCAATCCGGACAAGGGCGATTTCGAGATTTACCGCAACCGTCAGGTGGTGGAAGATGACAGCGTCGAGGATGGCAACACCCAGATCGGACTTACCGAGGCTCAGAAGATAGACGAGAGCTATGAGGTCGGTGAGGATGTGGCAGAACCGGTGAACTTCTCGAGTTTCGGTCGCCGTGCCATACTGAACCTGCGCCAGACGATGGCCTCGAAAATCCTCGAACTCGAACATGACAATCTCTATAATAAGTATGCGGACAAGGTCGGAACCATCATCACGGCTGAGGTCTATCAGGTGTGGAAGCGTGAGATTCTTCTCCTTGACGATGCCGGGAATGAACTCATCCTCCCGAAGAGCGAGCAGATACCTTCCGACTTCTTCCGTAAGGGCGAGACGGCCAGGGCTCTCATCCTTCGTGTGGATAACCTGAACAACAACCCGAAAATCATCCTCAGCCGAACGTCACCTGATTTCCTCCGCCGTCTTCTCGAAAACGAAGTGCCGGAAATCAACGACGGCCTCATCACGGTGCATGACATCGCGCGCATTCCTGGTGAGAGAGCGAAGATATCCGTCGAGAGCTACAATGAGAGAATCGACCCGGTCGGCGCTTGCGTAGGTGTGAAGGGTAGCCGTATCCACGGAATCGTGCGTGAGCTGCGCAATGAGAACATAGACGTAATCAACTATTCACCTAATCCGAAACTGATGGTCACTCGCGCACTCTCTCCTGCTCGTGTGTCATCAATCAACCTCGACGAGGAAAAGCACAAGGCCGAGGTGTATCTCCAGCCAGATCAGGTCTCATTGGCAATCGGAAAGAACGGTCTGAACATCAAACTGACAAGTATGCTGACAGGCTATACTATCGATGTGTTCCGTGAGCTCGCTGATGACGAACAGGAGATTGACGATATCTACTTGGATGAGTTCAAGGACGAAATTGACGAATGGATTGTTGATTCCATCAAGAAGGCTGGTTTCGACACAGCCCGCGCAGTGCTGGAGGCACCTCGTGAAGTACTCATTGAACGTGCGGACCTTGAGGAAGATACATACGAGGAAATCGTCAGAATCCTCAAGGCGGAATTTGAAGATGATACCAAACAATAATATGGAGGAATGCCCATGGGTGTACGATTGAACAAAGCAATAAAAGAATTGAACGTGGGAATCAACACGGTAGCTGAATTCCTACAGAAAAAGGGCATGGCTCTTGAGGAAGCCACCCCTAATGCCAAACTCACGGACGAGCAGTATGCCCTGCTCGTAAGTAGGTTCGGTGCTGACAAAGACAAAAATGACATGACACGTCTTGACATCCAGCGTCGTAAGGAACGTGAGGAGAAGGAAAGAGCGGAAAGGAAGAGGCGTGAGCAGGCTGAGGCATCAGCCGCAAGGAAGAGGCAGGCTAAGGAAATCTTCCATACCAAGAGCGAGAATGCCAATAAAGTGGAACTCAAGATCGTAGGCTCAATCTTCAAGGATGACAGCAAGAAACCAGAAACGGCACCAGCACCTGAAGAAACGGCATCGACCGCGGCATCGAAAGAACCGAAGATGGTCGCAAAACCAGTTCCTGAGAACGCGGAGGTTGTTGCGGGAAACACGGAAACACAGACGGAGAATAACGCAGTTAGGTCAGCTGATGAGCCGAAGCCGGCTGAGGCTCAGGCGAAACCTGCTCATGACTCAAAACCGGCACTTTCCAAAGAGGACGTGAATCAGGAAAAGACACCGGAGAAAGACTCCGATGCGCATGAGGGGCAGACCGCGTCAGAAGTGTTCAAAGTGGAGCCACCCGCTTTGTCCGTGACCTTCAAGAAGGTGGGATTCGTGGACCTCTCTGCCATCAACTCCAAGACCCGTCCTGACAAAAAGACAAAGGCCGAGAAAAAGAAAGAACGCGAAGAGAAAGACGCCGCCCGTCAGGAAGCAAAGGCCAAGTACAAGGAGTCAGTGATGAAGGAAATCGGCACCGGCAATGGCAATAACTCCCAGAAGAAGAAACGTCAGCGCATCAACAACGGAAAAGTTGACATCAATGCCGCTGTCGCCAATCAGAAGAAAGACGAGAGGAAGGGCAACGGGAATAAACCGAAGGACGAACGCCGTGGCAATAAGGACGAACGCCGGCAGCAGCCTCAGCAGCAGGGTGGCGGAAAGAAAAACAAGAAGAACGCAAAGGTCGAACTGACTGACGAGGAAGTGGCAAAGCAGGTTAAGGAAACACTTGCGCGCCTGACGAGCAAGTCGGTCAAGAGCGGAGTGAAGCACCGCAAGGAAAACCGTGAGCGTCACCGTCTTAACGCCGAGGCAGAGGAGAATGCGGTAAGCAAGGTGCTGCAACTGACGGAATTCGTCACCGCCAATGACCTCGCGGTCATGATGGACATATCGGTGACTCAGGTCATATCTACGTGTATGTCACTCGGACTCATGGTGTCAATTAACCAGCGTCTGGATGCGGAGACCATCAACATCGTTGCAGAGGAATTCGGTTTCGAGACTAATTACGTCAGCGAGGAAGTCACACATGCCATAACCGAGGAAGAGGATGCGGAGGATGACCTCGAGCCACGCGCACCTGTCATCACGGTGATGGGTCATGTCGATCATGGAAAGACCTCGCTGCTCGACTACATCCGCAAGGCGAATGTCATTGCAGGTGAAGCCGGTGGAATTACCCAGCATATCGGTGCATACAATGTGAGAATGGCAAACGGAAAGCACATCACGTTCCTTGATACTCCTGGTCACGAGGCATTCACAGCCATGCGTGCCCGAGGTGCCAAGATCACTGACATCGCAATCATCATCATCGCAGCCGATGATGACGTCATGCCTCAAACGAAGGAGGCCATCGCACATGCTGTGGCTGCAAATGTGCCTATGGTCTTTGCCATAAATAAGATAGACAAGACCGGTGCTGACCCGGAGAAAATCAAACAGCAACTCTCACAGATGAATTATCTTGTGGAGGACTGGGGCGGCAAGTACCAGTGTCAGGAAATCAGCGCCAAGAAGGGTATCAATGTCGATGAACTCATGGAGAAAGTCCTGCTTGAAGCCGAGATGCTCGACCTCAAGGCAAATCCTAACCGCAATGCGACTGGCTCAGTCGTGGAGTCCTCACTCGACAAAGGACGTGGGTACGTCGCTACGGTCCTCGTGCAGAACGGCACACTCCATCAGGGTGACATCGTCCTCGCAGGTACTGCATTCGGACGAATCAAAGCCATGTTCAACGAACGCGGACAGAAAATCAAACAGGCTCTGCCAGCCGAACCGGCCCTGATACTCGGACTCAACGGAGCACCTACTGCAGGAGATACCTTCCATGTGATGGAAACAGAGCAAGAGGCTCGCGAGTTGGCTCACAAGCGCGACCAACTGAAGCGCGAGCAGGGAATTCGCACCCTCAAGCGTGTTGACCTCAACGAACTCGGTCGTCGTATCGCTCTTGGTGACTTCAAGGAACTCAATCTTGTCGTCAAAGGAGATGTTGACGGGTCAATCGAGGCTCTTAGTGACTCCCTCATCAAACTCTCGACTGACAAAATCCAGGTCAATGTCATCCACAAGGCTGTCGGCCAGATATCCGAAAGCGATGTGACGTTGGCGGAGGCCTCTGATGCCATAATCATAGGTTTCCAGGTACGTCCGTCCGCGGCTGCCCGCCGACTGGCGGAGCAGGAGGGTGTTGACATACGTCTCTATTCTGTCATCTACGACACCATCGAGGAGATCAAGAGCGCTATGGAGGGCATGCTCGCACCAGAGATAAAGGAGGAAGTCACTGCCAATATCGAGGTGCGCCAAGTTTACAACATCTCCAAGGTCGGCACAGTGGCCGGAGCCTTTGTCGTCAGTGGAAAAGTACATCGCTCAGATAAGATACGTGTCATTCGCGACGGCATTGTCAAGCATACAGGTGTCATCAACGCACTCAAGCGTTTCAAGGATGATGTCAAGGAGGTCTCTACTAACTTTGACTGCGGAATCTCCATCACCGGCTATAACGACCTGCGCGAGGGTGATATCCTTGAGACCTTCGAGGAAATCAAGATCAAACAGAAACTGTAACAACGCTTCAGTTCCCCTCTCTACTCAGGGAGGGGAATAATTATGATGGAAGAGAGAAATGTGTTTGTAAAGGAAGTGGTAGGTCAGCGATACAAGTATGGCTTCACTACTGACGTGCGTACGGAGATAATCGGGAAAGGACTGAATGAGGACGTGATACGTATCATCTCCTCCAAGAAAGGCGAGCCGGACTGGCTACTTGAGTTCCGCCTCAATGCCTTCCGTTGGTGGCAGACTCAAAAACAGCCGGACTGGGGGCATCTACACCTGCCTGAAATCGATTATCAGGACATCTCATATTATGCAGACCCTACTGTGGGTAGGCCTTCTGACGCAAAGCCCGGCGAGATAGACCCGGAATTGATGAAGACCTTTGACAAACTTGGTATTCCCCTTGAGGAACGCATGGCTCTTGCCGGGACGGCGGTGGATGCCGTGATGGACTCTGTGTCGGTGAAGACCACTCATAAGAAAGCCCTTGAAGAGAAAGGTATAATATTCTGTTCCTTCAGCGAGGCTGTCAGGAACCATCCAGACCTTGTGCGCAAGTATCTCGGAAGTGTGGTGTCTTCGCACGACAATTTCTTCGCGGCTCTTAATTCGGCGGTTTTCAGTGACGGCTCATTTGTCTATATACCTAAGAACACCCACTGCCCTATGGAACTCTCGACCTATTTCCGTATAAATGCGCGTAATGTCGGTCAGTTCGAGCGTACGCTGATTGTCTGTGACGAAGGTTCATACGTCTCTTATCTTGAGGGTTGCACGGCTCCTATGCGTGATGAGAACCAACTGCATGCGGCTATAGTCGAAATCGTCGTGATGGACAACGCTGAGGTCAAGTACAGTACCGTACAGAATTGGTATCCGGGTGACTCCGAAGGAAGGGGGGGCGTGTATAATCTCGTCACGAAGAGAGGACATCTGCTTGGTGTCAACAGCAAGTTGTCATGGACTCAGGTGGAGACAGGCTCAGCCATTACGTGGAAATATCCGAGTTGTGTGCTGACGGGCGACAATTCCCAGGCGGAGTTCTATTCAGTCGCTGTCACCAATAACTATCAGGAGGCGGATACAGGAACGAAGATGATTCACATCGGCCGCAATACCAGAAGCACCATAATAAGTAAAGGTATCAGTGCTGGACACAGTCAGAATTCCTATCGTGGACTTGTTAAGGTCTCACCCAAGGCCGACAATGCAAGGAACTACAGCAGTTGTGATTCGTTGCTCCTTGGAAGTCAGTGCGGCGCACATACATTTCCCGTCATCGACGTGAAGAACGAAACTGCCACTGTCGAACATGAGGCTACGACCTCGAAAATCAGTGAGGAACAGTTGTTCTACTGTAACCAACGCGGCATATCCACCGAGGAGGCTGTTGGACTTATAGTGAATGGGTACGCTAAGGAAGTCCTGAACAAACTGCCGATGGAATTCGCTGTCGAGGCCCAGAAACTTCTTGCCGTGACTCTTGAGGGCACTGTGGGGTAGGATGCTCAGGAATGCCTCGGCTTTCCTGTATTCGCTCTTAGTCAGGGGCTTCCGGCAAAAAACGAAATACTATGTTAGAAATAAAAAACTTACATGCCGTTGTTGACGGTAAGGAGATACTTAAAGGCATTGACCTCACAATCCGCGATGGTGAGATTCATGCTCTTATGGGAACAAACGGTGCGGGAAAGAGTACGCTCTCAAATGTCATCGTCGGTAATCCTCGATATGAGGTCACAGAAGGCACGATGACATACAATGGCCAGGACCTGCTTTCCATGACTCCAGACGAGCGTGCTCATGCCGGGATATTCATGTCTTTCCAGCAACCAGTCGAAATACCTGGGGTCAGCATGGCTAACTTTATGCGTGCGGCAGTAAATGCGCTGGCGAGGTCCAAGGGAGTGAACGCACCCAAGTCATCTGACTTCCTGCATTTAATGAAATCCAGACGTGAGTTGGTGGAGATAGACCAGAAACTCATCAACCGCAGCGTCAACGAGGGATTCTCTGGTGGTGAGAAGAAACGCAATGAGATATTCCAGATGGCGATGCTTGAACCGTCGTTCTGCATACTTGACGAGACGGATTCGGGTCTCGATGTCGATGCGTTGCGTATTGTTGCCGAAGGCTTCAACAAACTGCGTCGTCCGGAGACAAGTGCGATTATAATTACCCACTACCAGCGTCTTCTCGACTATATTCGTCCTGATGTGGTGCATGTGCTCATCGATGGAACGATAATCAAGACGGGAGGCCCGGAGTTGGCAGGACAAATTGAAAATCAAGGATTCGATTGGCTGAGATAATCAATATTAAGGGCGGTGAGCACAAACTGATGTTGCTCCGCAACCATGATGCCGATATGGAGATATTCATAGCGGCCGGAGCGTCGTTGAAATTCTACGACCTCGTAAACAGTCCTACTGAGAGATCGATTGATTCGTCAATCTCCGTCACTATCCATTTCGTCGGTCCGGGCTCATCGCTTATCATGCGAGGCCGGATGACTGGCAAGAATGATGATGTCATCTCGCGACAAATCCTCATTGACCATGGGGTGGGAGAGTGCAAGAGTGACATATATTACAAGTGTGTGCTGGATGGCAGGGCGGATGCCGTTTTCGCAGGTAGGGTGTTTGTCGCCAAGGATGCACAGAAGACCGAGTCTCATCTGCTTAACCGCAACCTCTGTCTCACCAAGGCAGCCCACATGCGTTCGGAACCTCTTCTGGAGATCTACGCCGATGATGTGCGGTGTTCTCATGGCTCATCTATCGGGATGCTCGATCCTGATGCTCTGTTCTACTTGCAACAGCGTGGAATCCCTTTTGCTGAAGCCAAACGACTGCTTGTGGATGCCTTTATCAATGAAATACAAATGCCTCGCCTATGCGTAAGATAGTTTCTTTTGTGATAGCCCTTGCCGCTTTCTCTCAGGTGTGTGCTCAGGAATATCGTGTCGATATGCAGGGTACAGCCGGCTGGGGCGACAACAGTCCTTTGTGGTTGCATTCCAATCGCTATGGTCTGAGTACGTTGGAGAACTCAAACGGCTATGTCCGTGCAGGGCTTTTCCTTAGGACAGACACGCTCCCTGCTCATAAGTTCGGCTACGGCTATGGTGTTGACATGGCTGTGGCAAGTCAGTTCACCAGTACGGTGGTTCTTCAGCAGGCCTACCTTGAAGGGCGCTGGCTTCATGGCACGTTGACGGTCGGAAGCAAGGAGTATCCGATGGAACTGAAAGACAATCGTCTCAGCTCTGGCTCCCAGACCCTTGGTGTCAATGCTCGTCCGGTGCCGCAGGTACGTCTGGCATTGCCGGATTATTGGACAGTTCCGCTGACCGGGGGATGGCTGTCCCTGAAGGGACACTTGGCTTTCGGCATGACGACGGACAACGCTTGGCAGCGTGACTTCGTCTCCGGTCTCAACAAATACACGGAAGACACGTATGTCCACACCAAGGCAGGGTATTTACGGATAGGAAGTCCTTCGCCTAAGGCACATTTCAATGCCGAGTTGGGACTTGAGATGGCTGCTCAGTTCGCCGGAAATACCTTCCAGCGCACTGCTGAAGGAGCCATGCGCTGGGTACATAACGACAAAGGCCTCAGCGCCTTCTGGCATGCTTTCATACCAGGTGGAGCCGATCAGGGCGATACCGAATCAAACGTGGAGGGCAATCACCTTGGCTCGTGGGTGGCACGTCTCAATCTCGACTACGACCGATGGGGCGTGTCTGTCTATGCCGACCATTTCTTCGAGGACCACTCGTCAATGTTCTTCCTCGACTATGACGGCTATGGCTCAGGTACGGAGAAAGATGTGCGCAAAGACAACCGCTACGTGCTCTATGACCTTAAGGACATGATGCTCGGCGCTGAGGTCAGACTCAAGTCCTTCCATTGGATTGACAAGGTGGTGCTTGAGTACCTCTACTCCAAATATCAGTCAGGTCCTGTCTATCATGACCATCGTGCCAATGTGCCTGATCATATCGGCGGGCGTGATGACTACTACAACAACTGCTACTTCACCGGTTGGCAGCACTGGGGGCAGGTCATGGGCAACCCACTGTATCTCAGCCCTCTCTACAACACTGATGGCGCGATTGAAGTGACGGACAATCGTTTCGTGTCATGGCATCTCGGTCTTTCCGGTCATGCTGACGACTGCCTGTCCTACCGGCTCTTGGCGACTTATGTCAAAGGCCACGGAACATATTCTCGTCCTTTCATCGATGCTCGTACGGATTTCAGCCTCCTCGCCGAAGCCACCTATTCGGCTCCTGAGAAGTCAAGTCTCAGTGGCTGGTCGGTCACTGGCGCATTCGGCATGGACGCAGGTGACCGCATGGGCGACAATTTCGGCTTTCAGGTGACAATCACTAAGTCTGGGCTTCTTAATCTACTTCACAGAAAATGAGACGTATTCTATCAATCATCATCTTCTCGCTTGTCACCTTGGCATCATGTGAGCTTGAGGTCTCCGACAACGGCAAACTCGACGGGTTCTGGCTTATCATGACTGTTGACACGGTCTCCACTGGAGGAAGCAGGTATGTGGCGGAGGAATTCAATACATGGTCTTTCCAGTATCACGCACTGCAGTTCCGCAATGCGATCGGCGAGGTCTATATCACTAAAATCAATCATCCCACAGCTGATTCCATCATCGTCTCGGATGTATATCATAATGAAAACGACACGCTCGTGACCGACCCGCTCCGGCTATCGTCGTTTGGCATCTCGGCCTTACCTGACAAGTTCCGTATCCTGCATCTCTCCGATGACGAACTCCGTCTGACAGATGGTGTCCTAACACTCAACATGAGAAAATACTGACCTACTCAGTACGGTGCGGAACCCTGTAAAGGAAGGACATCTAAACCACAAGAAATATAATCAAAAGACTCCCCCTAATACAAATTGACATGAAAAGACTACTTTTATCAGCAATCTTCGCGCTTGCGTTCCTTGGACTGAATGCTCAGGACAAGTTGAAAGGTTTCCTGTATCAGACTGCACCGTCGGGTCCGACCGGCGAGGAATGGCAGGCACCTGAGTCGTTGGCTTTCAATAAGGAGCAGCCTTCTGCCTACATGTTCCATTTCGCTACCACATCTGAGGCAGAGAAAGTACTGGGTGAGAACAGCGCCTATTACCGTACTCTTGACGGCACATGGAAATTCCATTGGGTACCGGGTCCGAGCCAACGCCCGAAGAGGTTCTACCGTACCGACTTCGATGTCTCGTCATGGGATGACATTGAGGTGCCTGGCTGCTGGAACGTCCAGGGGCTTGGAAAGGATGGCTCAATGAAATACGGTGTGCCTATCTATGTCAACCAGCCTGTCATCTTCTATCATGAACGTAAGGTGAATGACTGGCGCAAGGGTGTCATGCGTCCCGCTCCGGAGGAATGGACCGTCAGCAAATATCCTAACGAGGTCGGTTCTTACCGACGTACGTTCTCCGTACCGTCAGACTGGAACGGCCGGCGTGTGTTCATCAACTTCGATGGTGTTGACTCTTTCTTCTATCTGTGGATTAACGGCCACTATGTCGGCTTCTCCAAGAACAGCCGCAACACAGCGTCCTTCGACGTGACTCCCTATGTGAAAGAGGGGGCGGGTAACATAGTTGCCGTAGAGGTGTATCGTAACAGCGACGCCTCCCTGCTTGAGTCACAGGATATGTTCCGATTGCCTGGTATCATACGCAGCACTTACCTGACATCACTTCCTGAACGCCGCATCACAGACCTCAACATACGCACCGAACGTCTCGATGACTCTGCCGCCGAACTCTCGTTCCTGACCAAGACAAATGCCGCCGACGGCAAACTCCGGCTTACGGTCAAGTCTCTGAGACTCTATACTGACGATATTGACTCCGAAGTGATGAAAGTCGATCTGCCACTCAAAGACAGCAAGTACGATGGTGCCCTCACTCTACAAAACCCACGTCTCTGGTCGGCGGAGGCTCCGAACCGTTACGTCGCCATCTGTGAACTGCTCGATGCTCAGGGCAAGGTGCTCGACTGTGTTTCGACCTATTTCGGCGTATGCAAGGTCGAGATTCGTGACACCAAGGCCGAGAACGATGAGTTCGGACTTGCGGGACGTTATTTCTATGTCAACAACAGACCCGTCAAACTCAAGGGTGTCAACCGCCATGAGACCAATCCGTCGCGCGGCCATGCCATCACCCGTGAGCAAATGCGCAAGGAAGTGTTCCTCATGAAGAGGGGCAACATCAACCATGTACGTCTGTCGCACTACAACAACGATCCTTACTTCTACTATCTCGCGAATAAGTACGGCCTCTATCTTGAGGACGAGTGCAATATTGAGAGCCATCAGTACTATTACGGCGATGCGTCGCTTTCGCATCCGAAGGAATGGGAGGCTGCTCACGTCGCACGTAACATGGAGATGGTGCGTCAGCATGTCAACCACCCATCCATCGTTATCTGGAGTCTCGGAAACGAGGCTGGTCCAGGCAGGAATTTCGTGGCTGCATACAATGCCATAAAGCAATTCGACCAGAGCCGCCCCGTACAGTATGAGCGTAATAACGACATCGTCGATATGGGCTCGAACCAGTATCCAGGTGTTGACTGGGTCCGGGGAGCCGTCAAAGGCAAGTACGACATCAAATACCCGTTCCATATCAGCGAGTATGCTCATTCCATGGGTAATGCCGTAGGCAATCTGGCAGACTACTGGGCTGCCATCGAGAGCTCGAACTTCTTCTGCGGAGCAGCCATATGGGACTGGGTTGACCAGGCAATCGACACATATACGAAGGACGGGACACACTATCTGGGCTATGGTGGCGATCATGGCGACTGGCCTAACGACGGTATGTTCTGCATGAACGGCATAATGCTTCCTGACCTCACTCCTAAACCTCAGTACTTCGAGGTCAAGAAGGTATATCAGAATGTCGGCGTCAGCGCCGTTGACATAAGGAAAGGACTTCTGGAGATTTTCAACAAGAACTACTTCACGTCTCTTTCCGACTATGTCATCGTCTGTCGTCTTATCTGCGACGGGAAGGAAGTGGAGGACGCCCGGTACAGCGTCAAGGCTCCTGAACTCGGACCTCGGCAGAAGACTCAGATAACCTTCCCGCTCAAGTTCTCACGCCTTGCGGAAACCAGCGAGTATTTCCTCAATGTCGAGTTCCGTCTCGCGACTGACAAGCCGTGGGCGAAAGCGGGATATGTCCAGATGGACGAGCAGATTCCTGTCAAGTCAGTGACCAGGAGATTCCTCCTTGTCAGCAACGACCGCAAGGCACTGACTCTTCATGGCGACGACAAGACCGCTCAGGTCCTTGGCGATGGCTTCGAGGTTGTGTTCGATAACCTTCAGGGCACGATCTGCCAGTACAACTATGGCGGCAAATGCTTCATAGCCCCAGGCCAGGGACCGCTTCTTGATGCCTACCGCGCTCCTGTTGACAACGACAACTGGTGCCGTGAGGCATGGTATCAGAACGGCCTGCATGACCTCGCCCACAATGTGGTAGGCAAACCTACCGTCATGAAACATGCCGACGGTCGTGTCACCGCCTCATATACCGTGCTCTCTCAAGGCAAGGAGGCCGGCAGGCTTCAGTACCGTCCGGGGGCTTCTGGCAATCCTTACATCGGTGTGAAGGCAGAGAAAAGCATGGACGAGGATGATTTCCACTTCACTTCCAACATAATCTACACGGTATATCCTGACGGTTCAGTGGAGATGCTCAGCAGCATCGTCTCAAGCAATGCCAGTCTCGCCTTGCCGCGTATTGGCTACCAGTTCAGGCTGCCTGTGTCGCTGAGCAATTACACTTACTATGGACGTGGACCAGTCAACAACTACAACGACCGCTGCACCTCACAGTTCATAGGACTCTACGAGAGCACAGTCAGCGATCAGTTCGTCAACTTCCCTAAACCACAGTCGATGGGCAACCGTGAGGCTGTTCGTTGGTGCGCTCTGACTGACACCGACGGCGATGGACTTCAGTTCACCTGCCTTACTGACTCCATGTCGGCATCCGCACTGCCTTGGAGTGCCATGCAGATGACACTTGCCCAGCATCCTTATCAGTTGCCGCAGAGTGACGCCACATACCTCCACCTTGACGCGAAGGTCAACGGGCTCGGCGGAAACAGTTGCGGTCAGGGCGGCCCGCTCAACGAGGACCGTGTGACGGGAGCAGTTCATCAAATCGGGATAGTCATCAGTCCTGTATCCAAAAGCGTATCCATGATTTCCCAATCCAATGTGCGCACGGCCACGTCGATGCCGATTTCCATCTTCCGCGACCTTGCTGGCAAGGTGACAGTGGTCGGAGCCAAAGGCAAGCAGATTGTCTGTTCAGTGGCAGATGACGAAGTGACGAATTATACCGAACCGTTTGATTTCAAGCAGGGTGGACAGGTGTCTGCATGGTATAAGGGAAATAAGGAGTCAAAAGTCATCATTGACTTCCCTAAGATAGAGAAAGTGCCGGTGGTGGTCGTTTCATGCTCCTCTCAGGAGAATGGTGAGGGAGCCGACCGTCTGCTTGACGGCAACCCTTCCACTATCTGGCATACCATGTACAGCGTAACCGTCACCAAACACCCTCACTGGATTGACTTCGACTGTGGCGAGAAGAAACTGATTAAAGGCTTCACGTACCTTGCGCGCCAGTCTGGCAGCAACGGCGATGTCAAGGGCTATAAGGTGGAACTGAGCGACGATGGTAAGACATGGGGCAAACCAGTATCTGAAGGCAACCTCCAGAAGACGAAGAAAGAGCAGAGGATACTCTTCTCCTCGCCTGTCTCAGCACGCTACCTGCGCTTCACCGCAGTGTCGGCACACGATGGCCAGGACTTTGCTTCCGGCGCGGAATTCTCCGTGCTTGCTGAATAGGAACTTGCTCTGCCGATTCGGGCAAATGCCGCTGGCCGACAACAAAACAATGCTTGCTCAGGCAAAAAACTCATAAATAATTTTGCCGTTTGCCCAAATCTCACTAACTTCGCGGAAGGAAAGCGTTCCATCTCCGCGCTTGTGGTGAAATTGGTAGACACGCCAGACTTAGGATCTGGTGCCGCGAGGCTTGTAGGTTCGAGTCCTATCAGGCGCACTGAATGAATGCCAATTGTCTTATGTATGGACAGTTGGCATTTTTCTTGTCTCTGCTCTTGTCCACGGTTTGTCCACCATTTCCATGGGTGGACAACAACGGATGCTACCTTCATTTTGCCCAAGAGACGAAAAACTTTCAGAAAAAGTTCTTTTACTACTTAATAATATTGCCTTTGTGCGTTATAAGGATAGATGACTGTCACGGAGTTTGAACATATCGTCCATCGGATGCGACCTAAGATGATGAGTGTCGCATACAACTTCTTCCACAATGATGAGGATGCGGAGGACGCTGTGCAGGACGTGTTGCTGAAGATGTGGAAACGCGACTGGAATCCCGATGATGACATCATGGCACTGGCCACGCTTGCCACAAAGAACCAGTGCGTCAGCATGATACGCAAACAACGGCTGCGACTCCATCAGTCACTCGACGAAGCCACTGAGAACAGTACCGCGGACTACGATGCCGACCGGAATCTCCTTGCTGACGAAAAGGACATGATGATAGAACTCGCCATCAGCACCCTCACGCGATCAGAGCAGCGCATCATTCGCATGAAAAGGGACGAGGCTCTTGATGCGGAGGAAATAGCCATAATAACAGGCATCAAGGTGAGTTCCGTACGAACCATGACATCCGTGGCAAGAAAGAAACTGATAAAAATCATAAGTAAGGAAATATGACGAGAAAGAACGCACTATTAAGCAAGTACATGGCAGGCGAGACCTCTGTCAATGAGGAGAGCGAACTGAGACGGCTCCTCACAGCCATCCCCCATAATGAGCTGACAGATAAGGAAAAGGCCGTCTTGCGGCTTCTCTCCTATGCCCGGCAAGAAGACGATGAGGACATCTTCAGCGTGGACTACACAGCCGAATATGACGAAGCGGTACGCCCTCGGCACAGGATAGCCCCTTGGTACTGGATAGCGGCAGCCTGTGCGGCAGGAGCCCTGTTCCTCTTCCTGATGCCTCCTGAAGAACGGACTGTCAGGCAAGACGACGAGGTCGCGGAACTAAGGGACGAAATGGTCTCAATCACGGCATCACGAGCCACTGGGTCATCAAGGTGCCGAACCTTTGAGGAACCGAGCCACAGAACCCGCAAGCCACAGAACCCACAAGTCACAGAAACGCCCAGACGTCGTGCCACCGACCTCCCGGCCATACCTGCCTCCGACCTCCGCGAGGACGAGGCACTTATCGTTGAAGACCCTGCAGAGGTCCCTGCAGACTCATTCCTACTGACCGAGACAGACGTGCGGCCTCAAGGGCAAGAGCCTGGCCTCCTTATCACCACCTATCCCGAGCGACTGGAATACACGCCCGAGGAACTGGAGAAACTGAAGGAGAGGGCGCACGAGAAGTACCTCGAATGGATACAAATGGAACAAGAGATTCTCGATGCCGAGATGAGACATCTGGCGGAACTGAAGTAAAACCGAAACAGACAACCAATCTAAAACCATCCAATTATGAAACGAACCACATTATTCCTTTTGACCGCGATGATGACAGCAAACAGTCTGATCGCACAGACAGCCACGAGTATGGACACCACCAGCGTACTCAATCCTACAGTATATCTGGACTCAATCGCACAGGGATATGGCACTGCCGACAAAACCGTAATAAGTCTTGAGGACGATCCGCTGTCAGGCAGAGTGCGCAGCAGATTCACCATCGTGCCTTTCGAGGCTGAACAACCGGAGCGTCTCAATGCCTTGTCATCCCTCATCGCCAAAGCGAACCAGGCATTCGGTTCTCACATGCATGGCTGCTACAGCTTCGGTAGCATAAAGGAAGGCAGTCCGCATGAGAGTTACGTCACGTACATCGGAGACACAAAGGCGGACAAACTGACCATTCTGGAAAAGGAGGAAACAGTGAACCTGACCTTCATGGAACGAAAGGATAGCGACGACCCCACACTCCGATGGTTCTATGGAATCAAATGGAAAAAAGCAACAGGGGGCAGCATATGCGGAACTGTTTACATCATCCTGTCCAAACGTCCCGACCTTGTCACGGATGCCAATGAACTGACCCAGGCAGCACAACGAACGACTGTCCATCCAGCGACAATGATCGGAGAAGACATAAAAGCAAGCCTTGACGATACCACCAAAGAAAAGATCATCATGCTGGAACGGTTGCTATCGCGATATGAGGAAGAACTAAGACGGCTGAGGAATGAGCGTGAGTTTGCGAGGAATTCCAATAGCATCACGTTAGTCAATAGCATCACCAGCCAAATGGAGGATTTGATGAAAAAGCGCAGGGAAACGCTCGACATGCTGCATAAAATTGTGATAAGAGCAAGTGCCAAGAACTGAATCACAACCGGGCGAACGGCTCCCGAAACCGGTCTGGATGAAAGAACACAGCGAAAAATTTGGTGGCAACAAAAATATTTCGTACCTTTGCACCCGCCTTAGGGCATAGAGACTCTTTTATTGTTCACCAGAACAACATTTGAACTGTATAATAACAATAAAAACAACAAGAAATGAAACAAGGAATTCATCCGGAGAATTATCGTCCCGTAGTATTCAAGGATATGTCAAACGGCGATATGTTCCTCTCTCAGTCCACTTGCAAGAGCAACGAGACAATCGAGTTCGAAGGTAAGGAGTACCCACTCGTAAAGTTGGAAATCTCATCAACCTCACATCCTTTCTACACAGGTAAGGCCAAGCTGGTCGATACCGCAGGACGCGTCGACAAGTTCTTCAGTCGTTACGCGGTTACAGCAAAGAAAAAATAATCCATCATTCTTTATTGTACGAAGACAAGACGGTCACCCCTCTGACGGGGTGGCCGTCTTGTCTTTCGTCATGATGCCACCGAACGGTAATCATGCAGACCCCATCATGCCGCTTCGTCTCTTCGGGGTTTTCCTTCACGTCCTAACCAACTATCGTACGACTGTTTAAGCGTGTACGCTCTCCTGTGCCTGCCCATTCGCATTCCTGCATCCGCGCCTGAGCCCTTGTCACCGCCACACCCATGCGCACGCTCCGTGGCAATCAGGCGTTGTCTGTCGAGGAGGTGTCGGTGTGCGTTCTGAACGGTGCGCGGAACCGTGGCTCTGAGTGAGGCGATATCCATCACACGAGCCGGGATAGATATGGTATTTTGCTGATGGCCGCACTGACCAATGTGGCGGATATGAACGTGAGTGCGGCCGTGAGCACGATTGCGGCCGGAGTGGGGAAATGCCGCGCGAGGATGTTGACCACGGGGGTGAGGATGAGCATGTGCATGAGGTAAGTGCCATAGCTGACCTTGGCCGCCGGACAGATGACATGGCGGTAGAGTCTGCCGTCGTTGCGGATAAGGCTGAAGAGCATGAACCAGCCGATGACGGTGAATGCCACACCTGTGGAGCAGAACATCCAACTCATCTCGAGATCCACGGCGAATGCGTATGGCAGCGTGATAGGTGACGGCGACAGCGGCATACGGAGGTAGAAGACAAGCGCGGATGTGAGATAGCCGATGATGAGCAGTGTCACGGCGATGACCAAGGTCGCAGGTCTGCCCAGCGATGTCAGGTACCTGCGGAACCAGAGACCTAACAGCAGGTAGCCGAAGAAACCGCTGACATAGTAGAAAGTGCCATAGTCGTTCCACGGACATTCGCCCCAGAGGTACGGGATGGCTCCGAATGATGGCGCTCCGAACAAGACCTCCCATAGCTTGCGTACGAACGGGAAGGTGGTGGTGAGGAACCAGAGTGCGATCCACCACTGCAATTCCCGTTTGCTGACTTTCTCCGCCCAGGGGCTCAGGAGCGGCATGAGCAGATAGACACCTATGATCATAGGCACGAACCACAGATGTCCGCCGGCGTCAGGGAAGTTGAACGGAAGCCGTTCCCAGCCTCCGAAGGCCGCGCAATACACGCACATCCAGACGACTCCGGGCAGCAGCACTCGTGTCAGCCTTCTGCGGAAGAAGTCGCATGTGGGCCGGCTAAGCGGGAAGAGCAGGTAACTCGACGTGATGACGAACAGCGGCACTGAGGCCCTGCACGCGGAGTCGATGGCAGACACCCAGAAGGCATCGTCCGCCGTTGCCAAATGAAATCCGTCGTCATTGAGATAATAGTACTCGCATGCGTGCACGAGCATGACCATCAGACAGGCGATGCAGCGTGTCCAGTCAAGGAAAGTGATTCGGTTCTCCATGGTATGTGTGAATGGGGTGGGGTGTGTCATAGAAGTTCGAGGAGACTGTCAACGTCCTCCGGGCGCGTGGCCCATGAGGTGACGAAGCGCACGCGGGTCTCCTTATCTCCGCGCGCTCCCCATACCTCGAAGGTGGCATGCCGGGCGAGGCGGTCCATCAGGTCGTTGGGCAAGATGAAGAACTGCTGATTGGTTGGTGAGTCGATGAAAGGGCGGAGGCCGGCCGCCATGAGTCCTCGCTTGAGGCGCATGGCTTGCTCAATGGCATGGTGTCCTATTGCCGTATATAGCCGGTCTGCGAAGAGGCACATGAACTGTATTCCTAACAGCCGGCCTTTGGCGAGCAATGCCCCATGCTGTTTGATGAGCGGGAAGAAATGCC
Source organism: Bacteroidaceae bacterium (assembly GCA_024398405.1). Classification (GTDB taxonomy): domain Bacteria; phylum Bacteroidota; class Bacteroidia; order Bacteroidales; family Bacteroidaceae; genus Colivivens. Next base: position 3,973 of record JAKSJE010000026.1, on the reverse strand, counting down.
GCAGGAGTCCTTTGCGCGCCACGACGCACTCGCCGAACAGAAGCCCGACTTTCGTCCCCCCGATGTAGAACACGTCACAGAGCCGTGGCAGGTCTTCGAGCGTTATGTCGCAAGCCTCGCTCGCAAGTCCGTAGCCGAGACGCGCGCCATCGATGAACAGCGGGATTCCCCTCTCGCCGCAGATGGTGTGAAGCTCCGTGAGTTCCTGCCGGGTGTATAGCGTGCCCAGTTCCGTGGGATAGCTGATATAGAGCATTCCCGGAGCGACCATGTGCTCGTAGGTCTCGTCGGCATAGAACTCGCTGATGTATTCCCTCACCTCCTCCGGGCATACCTTGCCGTCGTGTGATGGGAGAGTCAGCACTTTATGGCCGCACGACTCTATGGCGCCTGACTCGTGCACGTTGATGTGGGCGGTCTCTGCCGCAAGGACTCCTTCGTGATGGCGGAGCAGTGCGTCGATGACCGTGGAGTTGGTCTGTGTCCCGCCTACGAGGAAGTGGACGTCTATGTCCTCAGTGCCACACGCCTTGCGGATGAGGCTCTTGGCTTGTTTGCAGTAGTCATCCTGACCATAGCCTACGGTCTGCTCGAGGTTGGTCTCGAGAAGGCGCTCCATCACTTGCGGGTGGGCTCCTTCCATGTAATCAGTGTCGAAATGAAGTTTCATTATGTTGGTCTCGCTTTATATCCGGTCCATCGGGTAATGCACTCCCCACTCCTGACGGAGGGTGTCCATCTGCCGCATTATCGACAAGGTCTCTTCATGAGGCATCATGGGTGACTCCGTCAGTCCCAGCCCGAGGCAGCGGCTGCATTCGAACACCTGGTATTCATAGCCGTTGACCATGTCCGGCGCTTTCCTGTATGACTCTGTCAGCTGGTAGTCGCGGAAGACCTCTATGAGTTCGGGGCAGTTGATGTTATCGACCCGTATGTATCCGTCGGTACCGCTGATTATACCCTGCCTGTCGTTGAGGCAGAGAGCGCCCGACTGCAGGTTCGCCATCCGTCCGTCGGCGAATGAGAGCGATACGGATTCGTGCATGTCGATGCCCGTGGGACCGAGGTGGCAGTTGCTGACTACCCTGACGATGTCCGTGCCGAAGTACATCCGCGCGAAGTTGAGCGTATAGACTCCGAGGTCAAGCAGCGCGCCGCCACACAACTCCGGACGGAGAATCCGTTCTTTGTCCTCCATCATGTAGCAGAGCGTGGCGGTCAGCACGCGTGGGTCGCCTATCACTCCGCTCTCCATGACTTCCTTGACCTTCATGGACAAAGGCATGTAGCGAGTCCAGATCGCCTCGGTAATGAACAGACCTTGTCGGTCTGCGTAGTCAATCATCTGCCGCGCCTCCGTCGCATTGGCCGCGAAGGCCTTCTCCACGAGACATGGCTTGCCGTGGGAGAGTGCGAGCATGGTGTGGGGATAGTGGTGTGAGTGTGGCGTGGCTACATAGACGAGGTCCACGTCGGGGTCGCTCACCATGGCCTCGTAACTGCCGTATGCCTTCGGCACATTCCATTCACTCGCGAAAGCCTTCGCCTTGTCTATGCTCCGTGATGCGATTGCGTAGCACTCACATCCACGTGGTTTCCCTTGTAGGGCTTCCGCCATCTTGGCGGCGATCCACCCTGCTCCGATAATTCCGAGTCTCATGATATCTGGATTTTCTGATATGCCAGTCGTTCGTCTCCGTTGAGGAGGTATATGATTCCACAGTATGTGAAACCGAGTTTCTCCAGCAGGTGCCTCATCGGTTTGTTGTCACGATGGGTGTCTATGCGTACATTGTCGATGATGCCTCCGGCGAACCGCAGGACTGCTTCCAGTATTCCGTGGTAGCCCTTGCGTGAGCCGATTCTGTGAATCGTGCCGTATGGCCTCATGTCATCCACCCATCCGCCTTCATGGATAGTGGCGTATGTGGGGTCTGCACAAACGGCGAGGACGAATGTCGCTACTATCGCTCCTCGGCACTCGACCACATAGCTGACCCCGCGCCTGATATCGTCAGCCAGCATCTCGTCTGACGGGTAGTCACCGGTCCATTGGCTCATGTTCCCCGACTCGCGCATCTTGGCTTTCGCCTCGCTGAGGACCTCCCGCATCATGGGGATGTCGCGCACGGATGAGAGCCGTATGCTGAGACGGCTGTCCGGGACTGTGGGGGAGGTGTCAATGGTTGTCATGGCTTACGTCGTCGCTTCCTTTCCCGTCACACCCGGATGGGTCTGCCAGCAACTTGTCAATCACATCGTATATCTCCGTCTCCTTCTCATAGGGGTGTATGTGGAAATAGTCGTTGCCGGTCAGCATGGCTGACAGGTGTGTCTTCGTCCTGTCATAGAAGACGTGGCATGGTTTCCCTATCTTCTCGGCGTATGCCAGTTCGTAGCCGACACCTAAAGAGGGGCATGTGCACTCACCTATGAGCAAGTCGCTCTCCCTCAGCCAGCGTGTGTCCTGCTCATATATGTCGGTGTCACGTTTTCCTTGCTCCGTGAGATTCAGGTCAGGGCGCCCGATATGTTCGGTCAGCACCATGTCCGTGCGCTGGATGTGACTGATGAGCCTGGCATAGAGTCCGGCGTCAGTCCTTCCTCCTCGTATCGAACCTGCAAAATATATCTTCTTCATTGAGATTGATGACTTCCGTTGGTTGTTGCTCCGCGGCTATAGTGAATGCCCTATGAATACGGCCGGCAGCCCGAGCCCGATGCTCAGGACTGTGTATAGAGCATACATGCCGTAGTCTCCGGCCTGTATCATGGCGAGTCCCTCGTTTGAGAATGTGCTGAATGTGGTGAATCCCCCGCATAGGCCGACGGTAAGCATGAGCCTGGTCTCCTCACTCCATCCGCAACGTGCTGACAGCCCGTAGAACAGTCCGATGAGGAAACAGCCCACGATGTTGCATGTCAGCGTGGCCCATGGCATAGCCTCTCCCGCGCTCAGCCTCGAAGTGGCCAGTCCGGCGGAATAACGCAGCACGCTGCCTACGCCACCTCCCAGAAATATCAAAAGTAATCTCAACATGTCACTATGTCACTATGCGAAAGCGAACGCCGTGGCTCTCATCCCAACGGACGCCACATCGTCTGCCCACTCAAAACATATGCAAAATTACACATTTTAGCCGATAACACAAATTCTTTTGCATAAAATATCCTTGTGTCTTGCTGTGTTCAGAACAAAATGTTACCTTTGCTGACTGAAAATAAGAAATGTTCATGAACTACTCTGGTCTTATCATCGCTGTCATCACCTTTCTGGTAATCGGTCTTTTCCACCCGATAGTAATCAAGGGCGAGTATTATTTCGGCACGAAGTGCTGGTGGTGTTTCGCACTTGCCGGTGTATTGTTCATCGTCGCGAGCCTGTTGGTCGAGGATGCCATCGTCAGTCCTGTACTCGGTGTCGTCGGCTGTTCCTGCCTTTGGAGCATCCTTGAGATTTTCGAGCAGCGGGAGCGTGTGAGGAAAGGTTGGTTTCCCATGAATCCAAAACGCAAGGATGACTACAAGTGAGCCACAGTCAGTCATGATGCCCGCGTCACTCACATGCGTGAGCGCATGTCCTTGTTCGGGGCTGAGGGCTCTCCCTTCGCACAGCGACCTGCTCGGGACAAATCTCAAAATCGTCTGAGATGAACTCATGGAACCCACCATCAATGATTACCTTTGCGGCATCATTGTCCGACAAACAAACTCCGACGGCTCGCCAGGACTTGACACACCGCACGACATTTGGCGATACTGCGCACGAGACATCGCAAGGGTGCGCATGACATTATCCACGACTACGGACAAAAATATATTTCTGTTACTAACAAGTGGTATGTACCTGTTAGTAACAGGTGGTATATAGTTGTTACTAACAGGTGGTATATAGTTGTTACTAACAGGTGGTATGCGCTGTTAGTAACAGGAGGTATGCGCTGTTAGTAACAGGTGGTATGCGCTGTTA
>JAKSJE010000025.1 GCA_024398405.1 Bacteroidaceae bacterium | reverse complement strand
GTTTCGTCTTTTTAGCCATCTGCATCGGACACATCATCAAACGTTGGTGGTGGTTTAAAAAGAACGCACATAAATGATCATCTGGAATCCCTGGCACGGTTGCCACAAGATCAGCGAGGGTTGTCAGCATTGCTACATGTATTTCCTTGATGGAAAGCGAGGTATCGATACCTCGAAAGTCTATCGCACAGAGAACTTCAATCTCCCTGTGCAGAGGCGACGTGATGGTAGGTTCAAACTACCTTCAGGGATGCAATTGTACGTTGGACTTTCTACTGATTTCTTTGTGGAGGAAGCAGACGAATGGCGAGGGGAAGCATGGCGAATCATACGGCAGCTACCTGACATCGTTTTCCGATTGCTCACCAAAAGAGCAAGCAGAATCAAGGAATGTCTGCCCAAGGATTGGGGTGATGGCTATGAAAACGTACTGCTACAAGTCACAACCGAGAATCAACAGCGTGCAGACGAACGACTGCCTATCTTGCTCGACATTCCAGCCAAGCACAAAGGTTTCATGGCAGCTCCTTTCATTGGAGAAATTGATGCAGAACAGTATCTTGCAACAGGTCAAATAGAGGAAGTACTTTGCGGTGGTGAGAACTACGATGGCGCACGACCATGTCACTATGAATTAAAGAATTGCGTATTCCAGATCCTATACAAATGGGCATAATTGCTAGTGTTTTACGTCCAAACGTACCAAATCAGCCGATGCTGTCCTTTAATCAGCTACAAAATTAAAGGCAAATAAATATAAATGCTCACAATCGTCTCCAAAGACTTGCATATATCATATTAAATACGTACCTTTACATAAGGTTTACAACAAATAACTACCCCTACACAAGTAATGGCAATACCAAAAGAGATACTAGTAGTACAGAGGCCAAGCAGCACCGTTGTGAAGCAGCGTGGAACACGCTTTGTGGTAATCAAGCGCACAAGCAAGCGAGTGAATGACCGAGTGATTCCCGTAGATCTTGGCACAGTAGGCATCAGGAAATTCCCCTTTCGGCACGATGCGCAAACATTTTCGTGAAAAATACATAATTTTTACAGTTATGATAGCCAAAAGCGTATGTAATTTAACTTAATTCATTAACTTTGCATAAGGAATTCCAAATTCCCGGAAGTTTCATATCGTTGTGATGCGGAGGCTTGCGAGGAGTGAATTTGTGGAACCCATCTTGACAGAATACACTTTTAATGAATGAGAATATGAGAAGAAACATCATTGTCACTGGCGGCGCGGGATTCATCGGCTCGCATGTCGTGAGACTGTTCGTGAACAAATACAGCGACTACAAGATAGTCAATGTTGATAAACTGACATATGCAGGCAACCTCGGGAACCTGAAGGATGTGGAGGACCGTCCGAACTATAAGTTCGTGCGTGCGGACATCTGCGACTTCGACGCCATGTGCCAGCTGATGCGTGACGAGAAGATTGACGGTGTCATCCATCTGGCTGCCGAGTCGCACGTTGACAGGAGCATCAAAGACCCATTCACTTTCGCTAGGACCAACGTGATGGGAACGCTGGCCTTGCTGCAAGCCGCAAGACTCTACTGGGAGAGCCTTCCTGAGGGCTACGCCGGCAAGCGGTTCTACCATATCAGCACCGATGAGGTCTATGGGGCTCTGCGGATGACCGACCCGGAGGGCGTGGAGCCGCCGTTCTCCACCACCGCCTCTTCCTCTGAGCATCATCTGGCCTACGGGACCGAGTTCTTCCTTGAGACCACGAAGTATCAGCCTCACAGCCCTTACAGCGCAAGCAAGGCAAGCAGCGACCATTTCGTACGCGCATTCCATGACACTTACGGAATGCCTACAATCGTCACTAACTGCTCGAACAACTACGGCCCTTACCAGTTCCCTGAGAAACTGATTCCTCTCTTCATAAACAACATACGTCATCGCAAGCCTCTGCCTGTCTATGGCAAGGGCGAGAACGTGCGCGACTGGCTTTATGTGGAGGATCACGCACGCGCTATCGATGTCATCTTCCACAACGGAACGGTGGCTGAGACATATAATATCGGCGGTTTCAACGAATGGAAGAACATCGACATAATCAAGGTGGTAATCAAGACCGTTGACCGTCTCCTCGGCCGACAGGAAGGCGAGGACCTTGATCTGATTACTTATGTGACGGACCGTCTGGGTCACGATGCCCGCTATGCGATAGACTCCACGAAACTCCAGAAGGAACTGGGATGGGAACCGTCGCTCCAGTTCGAGGAGGGTATCGAGAAAACCGTCCGCTGGTATCTCGACAACCAGGAATGGATGGACAATGTCACTTCCGGCGCATACGAGAAATACTACGAGAGCATGTATTCCGGCAGGTAGAGGGATGGACTTGCGAGAAATTACGACAAATATCGAGATACGATAAGAAATTCTCATAAAATATTTGGAAGTTATCAAAATTCATTATATCTTTGCGGCTGAAAAGTAATAGTAATCTGTTATGATAGTCTCAATCATCTGTCTGTTTTGCGCCTTGGCGGCGATGGTCGCTCAGGCATGGACGTGACAGAACCCACTAAAAAAACACTTACGACCGTGATAGTAATAAATGTCGATGTGATGATGGCCAAGCGGAAGATGACCTCCAACGAACTGGCTGAGAAGATAGGAATAACACCGGTGAACCTGTCCATCCTGAAGACAGGCAAAGCCAAGGCAATCAAGTTCACCACGTTAGACGCCATCTGCGAGGCGCTGGAGTGTACACCCGGCGACGTGCTGGAGTACAGGCGTGAGTAGCCCCAGGCGGCAACGGCCGGCACACGGCGCACATGAGCGATGGTGTCAAGGACGAGACAAGAGGGGATTAAAATAATTCTCAATAGTAAACAAACAAAAAGCAACAAAAATCTATGTCAGAGTTAATGTCGTCTTATCAGGAGTTTGATCTGATGCTCCAGGTGTTTTGGGGAGTGGCTATAGTCGCCAGTCTGGTGTTCGTGATTTTGTTCGTACTTACCATCATTGGTCTCGACCACAGTGATGTTGACATCGACCTCAATGCAGACGGCGATGGCACGATGATGGAAACGGGTGACGGACTGAATATCTTTACTATCAAGAACTTCATAGGCTTCCTGATGGGTTTCGGCTGGGCTGGTGTGTGCCTGTATGACTCCATTAGCTCACCCGGGGTGATGCTGCTCGTCGCATCGGTGGTCGGGTGTCTGTTCGTCGCCATGTTCGTGCTGATATACAAACAGTCACGCAAACTCGACAAGGACGGCACCTTCAACATCAACGACACTCTGGGCAAGACGGCGAGCGTGTATCTGCGCATCCCTGCTGAAGGTCGCGGCAAAGGCAAGATACAGGTCAGCATCAACGGTTCAGTACATGAGATAGATGCTGTCACCGATGAGGACGAGATACCTACCGGACGCAACGTCAGAATCGTCGAGGTCATTGACAACGAGACGCTGAAAGTCGAGAACAACCAGCAGAGTCTGGTGATATGAGCCGGTCACGTCGGTCTGACCGACCCGGCACAGAGCGAGACTTCGTTTACTCTTCATAACATTTCACTAATCATTAATCAATTACCATTATGCCGATTTATCTAATTATCATCGCGATTGTGGTGGCTGTCTTCCTGTTCATCTCAATCATCAACAGGTACAGACGCTGTCCGTCTGACAAGATTCTCGTAGTCTATGGGACTACAGGTAACAGAGGCTCCGCTAAGTGCATCCACGGTGGCGGCACATTCGTGTGGCCTATCATCCAGGACTATGCCTATCTGAGCCTGACACCAATTTCCATCGACGCCAACCTCACCAACGCACTCTCGCGCCAGAACATACGCGTCGACGTGCCGAGCCGTTTCACCGTAGGTATATCCACTGACCCGGAGTACATGAACGCAGCCGCCGAGCGTCTTCTCGGTCAGACTCCCGGCCAGATTCAGGAACTCGCCCGCGACATCCTCTTCGGTCAGTTGCGTCTGGTCATCGCCACTATGTCAATCGAGGAACTCAACAACGACCGCGACAAATTCCTTGAGGCCATCAGCGCCAACGTGGAGGTGGAGCTCAAGAAGATAGGTCTTCGTCTCATCAACGTCAACGTGACCGACATCAAGGACGAGAGCGGCTATATCGAGGCCCTCGGACGCGAGGCAGCCGCTAAGGCCATCAACGAGGCTAAAGTGCGCGTGGCTGAACAAGACAAGGTCGGTGAGATAGGTAAAGCCGACGCCATGAAGGACGCCCGCATCCAGACCAGTGACGCCAACGCCAAGGCTGTCCAGGGCGAGAATGCCGCTAAGATCCAGATTGCCAACTCCGACGCCGAGCGCCGTCAGGCGGAGGCAGAGGCGTTGCGTAAGGCAAGCGCCGCCGAGAAGGTGGCGGAGGCACGCGCCTTGCAGGAGGCCTACTCCGCACAGAAGGAGGCGGAAGAGGCCCGCGCCGAGAGGGAACGCAGCACACAGACCGCCAATGTCATCGTCGCACAGGAGATAGAGAAACAACGCCGTATCATCGAGGCGGAGGCAGAGGCAGAGAAGGTGAGGGTGAGAGCCAAGGGTGACGCCGACGCCATCTTCGCCAAGATGGAGGCCGAGGCGAAGGGCTATTTCGAGGTGCTGACCAAACAGGCAGCCGGTTACGACAAGATGGTGCAGGCAGCCGGTGGCGACGCCGACAAGGCATATCAGCTGCTGCTCATCGAGAAACTGCCTGAACTCGTCCGCACGCAAGTGGAGGCAATCAAGGGCATCAACATCGACCATGTGACGGTATGGGACAGCGGCGCCGGAGCCGACGGCAAAGGCAGCACCGCCAATTTCCTCTCAGGACTCATGAAGAGCGTACCTCCGCTCCATGACCTCTTCAACCAGGCCGGTCTCGACCTTCCCGAGTACTTAGGCAAGAAGAAGGAGCAGGAGCAACTGACGGAAACACCACAGGACGCTGAGTAAGCGTTGGCACCCGAAGAGAACGCGGGACTGCGAATCGTCGCAGCCCCGCGTTTTTCGATACGCACCCCTGTGCTGCGGGCACATCCGTGCATGGCGTCGGCGAATCAGCGGCGCACAAGATGACGGGAGAGACCCTGACAGACAGCTTTCCAGGAATCACTTGATAACAGACGTAAAAATCAGCGCAATCGCCTGCATGCCAGTCGGATAAGGTTTGGCTTCTCCGCATGTGGCGCATGGCTGCATTGCCCTTCCGCATCGGTACGCCTGGGAGAGAGCGCATGTGCATTTTTGCGTGGAATTTATAGAACACCCCTTTATAGAACCCACCGTTACAGATACGACAATGGAGAAAATAATAGAATAGGGATTCGCAAGCAATGGCTTCCGCTGAGAATCAGGTCGCTACGTATCAATATCGCTCCCACATTGACAAAAATGCGATTCCATGATGTTTTTTGAAGAAAAAGCCATCAAAATATAATAAATGTGTTTTCTTTACGTTATTGAAATAAAATCATTCGTTCGGCCTATGCAACATTTTACGCTCATATCCTCTCATAAAGAAAGCACAGCAAGTCAGTCAGAATCCATGCCGGAGATGCATGCAAGTCCTGAAAGCCTGTTTCTCATACGGCTGTTTGCCCGCACCTACGTCACCGCAATCTGACTCCATTGGACTTCGAACGTATATTCCACCTTCTGGAAAAGCATCCCGGGGTGAAGTCACTTTTTGATGCCATCGTCAGCAAGGATGGTGACATCATGGTTGACGGACTTATCGGTTCGTCGGCTGCGTTGGTGTTTACGTCGGTCATCCGCCAGCTCAGGTCGCGTGGACTGCCCTGTCCTCGCATGTTGTTCATACTCGAAGACGAAGAAGAGGCCGGGTATTTCTATCATGACCTGACACAGACGAACGGTGAGCAGGATGTCCTGTTCTTTCCGTCGTCCTACCGCAACACCATGCGCAGCGATCAGCGAGACTCTGCCAATGAGATCCTGCGCACAGACGTCCTCACGGACCTCAACACCTCAGCGTCGTCACAGAACAAGGTGATTGTCAGTTTCCCCGAAGCCATCAAAGAGCCTGTGGTATCACAGACAGACCTCACCGCCAATTCCATGATACTGAAAGTCGGCGAGACTTACGAGACCGCTGACCTTGAGTCATTCCTCTTCACCTTAGGTTTCATCAGGGTTGACTACGTATATGAGCCCGGGCAGTTCGCCATCCGAGGGAGCATCATCGACATTTTTTCTTTCAGCAGCGAGATTCCGTACCGAATCGACTTCTTCGGTGACGAGATAGACAGCATCAGGACCTTCGACATCCAGACGCAGCTGTCAGATGCCCGCCTGTCATTCATATCCATCGTACCCGAAATTGACTCACTTAAGTCCGAGCAGATTCCATTCACTGATTTCCTGCCGAAGAACACGTTGGTGGTGATGCGCGACCGGCAGTTCGTGGAGAATCGCTCAGGACTGTCATTCGACGGATTCCGCACTCTGATTATCTCCCAGAAATCCTCTGGCTCCCAACAGGCCGATGTCCGCTTCAGCACCTCCCGTCAACCGCTGTTCCACAAGAACTTCGACCTCATGCGTGATGAGTTCACCCGGCTTGAGTGGGATGGCTACAAGATATTCATCTGTGCTGACAACGACAAGCAGCACAAGCGTCTGAAGGAGATTTTCCCGGAACTCCATTTCCGTCCGATTGAGAAAGCGCTTCATGCTGGCTTCACCGACCATGACCAGAAAACCTGCTTCTTCACCGACCACCAGATATTCGACCGCTACCACAAATACAGTCTCAAGAGCGACAAGGTGCGCCGTGGCAAGATGGTGCTGACCCTCAAGGAACTGCAGCAGTTCGAGCCCGGAGACTATGTCGTCCACATAGATCACGGAGTGGGTAAGTTCGGCGGACTCGTCCGTGTGCCTGAGAACGGGGTCATGCAGGAGAAAATCATGATCACCTACAAAAACGATGACACCGTGTATGTCTCCATACATGCCCTCCATAAACTGTCGAAGTACAAAGGCAAGGAAGGTGTTCCACCGACTCTGAGTAGCCTCGGCACAGGAGCCTGGCAGCGGATGAAGGAACGTGTGAAGGCAAAGGTCAAGGACATAGCCCGTGACCTCATTCAGCTCTATGCCGAACGTCAGAAGGAGCAGGGGTTCGCCTTCGGCCATGATGACTATATGCAGCATGAGCTCGAGAGCTCGTTCATGTACGAAGACACCCCCGACCAGCTCAAGGCAACACAGGATGTCAAGGCAGATATGGAGCGCATCCAACCGATGGACCGCCTCGTCTGCGGCGATGTCGGCTTCGGCAAGACCGAGGTGGCGATCAGGGCGGCGTTCAAGGCTGCTGCCAACGGAAAGCAAGTGGCAGTACTCGTACCTACCACAGTTCTCGCGTATCAGCACTGGAAGATATTCTCCGAACGTCTGAAGGACTTCCCTGTCAAAGTGGAATACCTCAGCCGAGCACGAACGGCAACGCAGACGAAGGCCGTGCTCGAAGACCTCGCCGAAGGTAAGATAGACATCATTATCGGAACGCACAAACTCATCGGCAAAGCCGTGAAATTCAAAGACCTCGGACTACTCGTCATTGACGAAGAACAGAAATTCGGCGTTGCCGCCAAGGAAAAGCTCCGTCAGATGAAGGTCAACGTCGATACACTCACCATGACAGCCACACCTATCCCACGCACCCTGCAGTTCTCGCTCATGGGTGCAAGGGATCTGAGCATCATACAGACGCCACCGACCAATCGCTACCCTATTCAGACAGAGGTGCATACCTTCTCCGAAGAGGTAATACGCGACGCTATCAACTTCGAGATGAGCCGCAACGGGCAGGTCTTTTTCGTGAACAACAAGATAAGCAACCTCCCCGAACTCGAAATGATGATCCATCGTTGCGTTCCCGATGCACGAGTCTGCATCGCTCATGGGCGAACGAACCCTGCTGAACTCGAGCAGGTGGTGTTCGACTTCATGAACTACGACTACGACGTGTTGCTCTCCACCACCATCGTGGAGAACGGGATTGACATTCCCAACGCCAACACCATCATCATCAACTCAGCCCAGCACTACGGACTCAGCGACCTCCATCAGATGCGAGGACGTGTGGGCCGCAGCAACAAGAAAGCCTTCTGCTACCTCATTGCGCCACCGCTCTCCGCACTCAAGGACGATGCGCGCCGCCGGCTTCAGGCACTCGAGACCTTCTCCGACCTCGGAATGGGTATGCAGATAGCCCTCCAGGACCTTGACATCCGCGGGGCTGGCAACTTGCTCGGAGCGGAACAGAGTGGTTTCATAGCCGACCTCGGGTATGAGACATACCAGAAGGTTCTCAAGGAGGCCATGCAGGAACTCAACGCTGAGGAGTTCTCGAAATCCGCCGAGGCTTCCTCCGGCAGCAAAGACAATGAAGAAGTGGCGGCTTACGGAAACGGATGGCGACTCGCCTCTGGCGACGTGACAGTCGAGAGCGACCTGCCTACTTATTTCCATGAGACATTCGTACCTACCAGCGGAGAACGTATCTCACTCTACAGGGAACTCGACACACTTGAGACCGAGGAACAGCTATGTGCTTACAAGTCGCGCCTCACCGACCGATTCGGGGAAATACCTGAGGAGGCACAGGAACTTATCAACATCATGCCCCTGAAATGGATGGCGGCACGTCTCGGAGTCGAGAAGATAACCCTCAAGCAAAGCCGGCTCATACTTCACCTCATCAGCGACTTCACCAGCGACTACTATCGCAGTGATACCTTCGGACAGCTCATCCGATACCTACAGTCACACACATCCACTACTAAGCTCCGTGACGGACAGACCCGTTCGCTGCTCATCAGGGACGTACCTTCGGTATCGGACGCACTTGCGATACTCAAACAGATGGAGAAAATATGAAGAATCACAAAGTGACTATCACTATAGGTGGGTTCTATAAACTCACCGAAGAAATAACAAATTCACAACTATAGGTGATATGGTTCTTTTCGGCGCTTTTGGCTTTCTTTCGGTACCCGGGGTGTCGCTCCGCTTGCCCTGAGCTATGAGTAGATTAGCCTTTCAGGCTGCATCGGGCTGAGGGCTCACATGCGTGAGCGTTTATCCTTGTTTAGGGCTGAAGGCTTCTGCACAGCAACCTGCTCGAAACAAATTTCAAAATCGCAAGAAATGAATTTATAGAACCCACCTATATCATACTTCTCCCGCTGTCTTTGATAGTCCTCACATAACCGGTTTGAGGCAATTGCCAATTCCTATCCCTCGTGGGTGAAGTGGAACCAGTCGGCGTCTATGTATCCGCCAGGGGCTTTGGTGGCGAAGTTGAATATGGCGAACTTGGTACCCATGAAGAAGGTGCTGATATCGAACACCATCTTGACCTCCTTGCCGAAAGGCACGAACTTCTTACCATCCAGACTATATGAGAACGTGGCTATGTCACGACCGTCGGTGAAGTCGCCATCAATCCTGAGATAAACCGCCTTCTTAGGATTGAGACTCACGGACTTGGTGCTGCCAATCGTCACATCTACTTTATCGACTGCCCGTTGGTTGTTGAGTTTCAGACGATGCTCCTCCATACTGAGGCTGACCTTCTTGCCTTCCTTGCTGATCATGAGAATGCCGCTGAGTCCGCAGAATGCGGAGAGACCACAGCGGTCACCGTCCTGCATGTGGCTGATGTCGAGTTTCACGGTACCTGAGCATTTCGGTCCCTGCATACGCTGAGTGATGGTGTTTGGCGCAGTGAAGATATTCTCAACCACACGGTTGGTCTTCAAGCGCAGGAAGCCGGGACGTTCAGAGAGTGACCACGCCTCGGCAATCGGGTTGTGGTTGAACTCCCAGTAGAGGGAGAGTTTCTCCGAATCGAACTCGTCAGAGCCGAGGATGCCAGTCTGATTGACGTATTTTGCGGACAAGTCATCAGGGACTTTGCCAGCGGCATCGCCGAGCATAGGCCAACCATCAACCCATCGGCACGGAACATAGCATGGCACTCGGCCTACACCGCCACGATCCTGGAAGAAGATGCCGTGCCATTGGCCTGTAGGTGAGTCAACGATAGCACCCTGTGCCACACCGCCGCCCTTGAAAGGTGGGAGCGGATAGTCGAGGATGACCTTCTTCTCCCAAGGTCCATCGACACTCTCGGAGCGATAGCATACCTCACGACGCACTCCGCCACGAGGCCATGAAATCATGAGGAGATAATACTTGCCGTTGATTTTGTTCATGTTGTTGCCTTCGAGCAATCCGTTCTCGATACCATCGCGTACAGGCACCGTGAACCTACGCAGTATGGCTTCCTGCCCCCACACCTTGCCTGTCTCATCAAGGATGGCACGTGTGAGTTCTACTGCTTCTCCCGTACCGTAGAACATATACACACGTCCGTCATCATCGACGAAGAAACTGCTGTCATGGAAGTGAGGAGGACGGCACACGAGAGTCCAAGGTCCTGCCGGGTCTTTCGCTGAATAGAGGAAGCCATTAGGTGAGCCGTTGGTCGTGAACCACACATAGAACTTCCCGAAATAATAGCGGATGCACGATGCCCACTGTCCCTGACCATAGACGGTCTTTCCGTCGATGAGGTTATAGCGGTCGCCGTCATCTATACGGTCGAAGACATAGCTGATGGTCTCCCATGTCCTGAGATCCTTGCTGCGCATCACGGGCGCACCAGGCATGAGGTGCATGGTGGTGGACACCATGTAGTAGTAATCACCTACCCGACATAAGGTGTTGTCAGGAACATCGGCATTGATGACTGGGTTACGAAAACCCTGAGCAGAGGCATTGAGCGCCACGAAAAGCACTGTGAACAACGCAAATAGACTTTTCTTCATGGTTTTGCTGTTAATGTTAGTTAATGTAATAAGTATTTTCTGCCATTTCTGATGACTATTCCCCTGTAGTCGGGGCCGACTGCCTGTCCGGAGAAATTATACATCCTTGCATCCTGTTCATCACCGGCTGTCCCATGAACCGCGTGGATTCCAACCGGATTCTCACCGTCATCGCTGAGGAACACCTCCTTTATATATATAGGCTGTGAGCCGTCAGACCAGAAACCGGCGATATAGATGTGAGAAGGATCCACCTTAGTTCCGTTCTCCGTCTTCATGTTCCGGAGATCTATCACAGCCTCTTTCTTGGTTCCGAGGTTGAACATATAAGGTGTTGACCAGTAGTTGTTGGAGTCGAAGAGACGGAACGAAGGCTGGCAAGTGGATCCGCGGCGAAGACGTACTACGAGATATTTGTAGGCGGAGAGGTCAATGCCGTTGCTGTATTGCCACCCACCGAAACCATACTGGCTGGTCCTCAGTATCTGTGTCTGTTCCGAGAACGTGCCGGAGCCGTAGATCGAAGGATTGAAGGCGTCGTTGGTGAGCGGGAACGTGCTGACTACCACTGTGAAGGTGACAGAAGCCGAATTGCCGAAGGTGTCGGTGTAAGTGGCTGTGATTTCAGTCGCACCCTCCTTGTAGGTGACGATTCTGCCACCTATGACACCAGCCACGGCAGGATTGCCCACAGAGAACTTGCAGTTGGAAGCCACGTTCGATGTCATTCCCGACTTGGCGGTGCATATTATCTCCAATGCCTTTGCAGAGCCGACCGTCAAGGCATATTCCGTCTTGGACAGCGTCAGATGCTCCAAGGTGAGGTCTTCCTCTGAATAAGTGTGGAGGATGTCAGGACCGAAGAACATCTCCTCTGTGTATTCGGGTTCGGTCGAGAACCAGTCTATGTCAACAAAGCCGCCCAACCCCTTGGTTGAGTAGTTGAAGATATAGAAACGCTGACCGACGAAGATGGAGAGGATGAAACGCATGCTCATCACCTCGCCGAACTGTGTCCATGACTTGTTGTCAAGACTGTAATAGTATTTTGCCTTGTTGGTTCCGAAGTTCACCACGGCGCGCAAGTAGATTACGTCGGATGTGATCTCCGCATAAGTCTTCTCGTTGAGGAGTTTGTTCCAGTCATCTGAGTTCGACTGGTAGCTGTAAAGGTACTTCTTGTTCCCTATCATCTTCACCGCTCCGACGGAATAAGGATCCTGGAACACGGCGATACCGGCCACGTCACCATCCTGCATATTGCTTATGTCCATCTTGACAGTGCCATAACTGTCATACACATTCGCACTTGCCGTTCCTTCGCCAGAATAGCCCATGATGCGCTGAGTGAGGGAGTTGCGTGCTGTGTAGAGGGTGTTGGTGACACTCACGCTGTGAAGTCGCAGCCATCCCGGTTTCTGGAACAGGCTCCAGCCCGCATTGTCCGGATTATGGTTCCACTGCCACTGAAGGCCTAATTTCGGGTCTGTGAACGTGTCGCTGGTAGGTAGGTATGTGCGACCGAAGTTGGTGTTTGTGTACTGAGCCGGGTCAGCCACGACATTCGGTTTATTATATGCCACGCCGTTCTTCGAGACATCCACGCCGGCCTTACCGATGACTGGCCATCCGTCAACCCATGTGACAGGCTCCAGATACGGGATACGGCCAATCGCCCCGGCGTCCTTGAAGAGAACGGTCCACCACTCTCCTGTCGGAGTGTCAACAAGTGCACCCTGGTGGATGTGCTGATTGGCGAACACACGCCCTTCGTGTTCCTCGTATGGTCCCATAGGGTCCTTTGAGCGGAAGATGGTCTGACTGCCCTCTGTGCCTCCGTATGTGGCATAGATATAGTAGTAGTCACCTATATGATACATGTGAGAGCCCTCCAGGCCGTTGCCCAGCGAGAGTACCCTCGTGCTCGAAAGCTCATGCAAGTCGCTGCGACGGAGTTTCGCGACGTAGATGTCGCCGATTCCGCAGGCCACATAGACATTGCCGTCACCGTTCTCGCCCTCGTCGAAGAGCCAGCCGCTGTCGTAGTAGTGCTTGTCCCAGTATTTCATGTTCCACTTGCCCTCAGGGTCGGAAGTGGTCAGCATGATGTTCTTCGTGTCATCGACTCCCTCACGTCCGTAACAGATGAAATAGAGGTAGAACGTGCCGTTAGAGTAGTTGAGGCTCGATGCCCACTGTCCCTGCGAATAGTGGTTCGCACCTGCAAGGAGATTGTATGCGTTGTTGTCGGCAATCTGCTCAAGAGGGTTGCAGCAGTACTGCCAGTTCACCAAGTCCTTTGATTTCAGGATGGTGGCACCGGGGAAGTGGAACATGGTGGTAGTGACCATGTAGAATGTGTCGCCTACGCGTATCACGTCAGGGTCAGGGAAGTCGGCATTGAGGATAGGGTTCCTGTACTGGCCATTGCCGAGGTCGGCACTCCACTGGCGCTTGTAGTCAGCATAAGGAAAATCCTTCTGGGCATATTCCTTGTACCATTCGAAACAGGCCTGTGCGCAGCACTCCGGATTGCCGTCGAACGCGACTACGGCATGAGCCGGGTTCGTGGCAATCGACTTGTCGATGTCGATGAAGTCACCTGTGCCGGTAAGCGTCATTCCTATGTTTCCGTAATAGTCAAGTACGCATTTCCATGCCTTGCCCCATTTCGAGGTGCTGGCTGTCGCCCAGGTGCCGTAGTTCTTGTAAACAGGCTGCCCCTGCTCATTGTAGTGGTCTATCTCGTTCTTGTTCTGAGGACTCCAGTCTATCTCCGTCACTATGATAGGACTGGTCTCGACCACAGGCACCTGTTTTCTGAAGTTGGCGATGAAGGTCTGGCCGTTGGCGTTATTGTCATCCTGACCATACCAACCACTGTAGTTATGCACGGCATAGCCGATATTGTAACCAGTGACAGGATTAGTGGCATAGTCTTGATAACTCGACTGATATCCGGTTCCAGGCACCCATATCACTCCCGTGTAACCATTCTGACGCATCTTGTCAACTATCGGCTGGAAGAAGTCGTGCTTTGCGGTGGCACTGCTCTTGCCGTTAGCATCATAGAGGTTGATGGGCTCGTTCGCCAGTTCTATGCTGACCTGACCTGAGTACTTGAGAATGGAGTCGTTCTGGGTGACTATGTCCCACACATCCATGAGATAGTTGTTATAGACTCCGCCTACGTTGATATTGCCAGGACATACGCCAGGAGGACGCACCACCACATACAGGCCGTGCTTGAGGGCTTTCTGGATAATCTTCCAGTACAGAGTCCTGAGGAATGTCCTCAGCCTCGTCTTGCTGAAATGCTGGATGTCAGCCTCACCATCGCCGGTCTTCTCGCAGTAATGAACTGAGTTGTCGTTCGTCCAGCATGGATCGAGATGCAGACGGAACACATTGCAGTATGCACCGTTCAGCGTATCGGTGATAGCCGTGAAGAGCTTATCGAAATAGTTTACGCAGGCTGCAGTCGTTGATGCGTCACAGGCCCAGCCCCAACGGTAGCCGTTGAAATAAGGGCTCGGAGTATCCATGACACCATGCAGGACCACCTTGTTGCCATTGTGATCCTTGAGCCATTTGCCATCGACGTGCAAAGGGGGTGTGTTACCAAACGGAATCTGTGCCTCACTGAAGGCGAAGCACTGAAACGCCAATACTAATAAGATAAATGTCCTTCTCATAATGAATATCTGATATGATGGGTTATACAAATCCATTTCTGGCGATTTTTGAGTTTTGTTCCGAACAGACTGCTGTGCAGGAGCCCTCTGCCCGATGCAGCCTGAAAGGCTAATCTGTTCATAGCCCATGGCAAGCGGAGCGACACACTGGGCGCAGGAACAAAGCCAAAAGCGCTGAAAAGAACCATGCCACCCATGTTTGAGAAATGATTACCCATTCGATGGATTCATAGAACCCACCATGTAATATTTATGCAAAGTAACGAAATAAATCCGAGATTTACTATAAGAAAAAAGGGAAAATGCTTTAGGTTTCGTAACAAACCCAGTAAAAACAATGGAGAGTAGGGATATTTTTCGTAAATTTGCGGAAGAAACCATTACCGTTAACCAAAAAAACAGACGAACATCATGAAGAAAATCAAGAAAACCATTATGGCGTTTTTCCTGCTGACGGCTACATGCCTGTCAGTTTCCGCACAGTCCGTCCTCTATCCTCAGCATTTCGACATGGAGGACGTGGTGCTTCTGGACGGGCCTATGCGGACCGCGCTCATCACCAACTCCGAGCTCCTGCTCCGCTATGACGCCGACAGGCTGATGTGTCCGTTCATACGGGAGGCGAGGTTGAGTGACAAGAAGGAATCGAAATACTATGGATGGACTGACAGACATCCATCCTTCGGCAACTGGGGACAGCCTGACTGGAGTCTCGAAGGTCACGTCGGAGGCCATTATATCTCGGCCCTTGCCATGTCGGTGGCTGCATGTAAGGGAGATGCCCGACTATCATCGCTGGTCAGCAGCCTGTCCGAGAGACTCGATTACTGCCTCCGCATCATGAAAGACTGCCAGGACGTGTTCGACCAAGACACCGACGGCATGTATGGATTCATCGGAGGACAGCCAATCACGCAAATCTGGAGAGGACTGTACAAGAACGACCCCTCGGCTTTCTACAGATACGGAGGCTGGGTACCGTTCTACTGCCAGCACAAAGTACTCGCCGGACTTCGAGACGCATACGTCTATACCGGCAGCGAGACGGCAAAGAAGATGTTCCGCAAGATGGCGGACTGGAGTGTCAATGTGGTTGGGAACCTCAGTACCGAAACCATGCAGAACGTGCTTAACAGCGAGCACGGAGGCATGAACGAGCCGCTTGCCGACGCTTACCACATATTCGGTGACGTAAGGTATCTGGAGGGGGCTAAGAAATTCAGCCATCAGACCATGTTGAACGGCATGATGACACCGTCTCCGGCATTCCTCAACAATCGCCATGCCAATACTCAGGTCCCTAAGTACATCGGCTTCGACCGTATAGCCCAGGTGGACACCGGCGCGGCCGACTACCGCAAATCCGCCATGAACTTCTGGGCGGACGTGGCAGAGAACCGCACCGTCTGCATAGGCGGCAACAGCGTGGAGGAGCATTTCCTCAATCAGGAGAACTATGGCAGGTATATATCCCAGGTGGACGGACCTGAGACATGCAACTCCAACAACATGATGAAACTATCGGAGGAACTGTTCGCCGACACACACGACTCGAAGTACGTCGATTTCTATGAGAACACCATGTACAACCACATCCTCGCCACTCAGGACCCTCAGACAGGAGGCTACGTCTATTTCACCACCCTGCGGCCGCAAGGCTACAAGATCTATTCACAGGTGAACCAAGGAATGTGGTGCTGCGTGGGCACTGGAATGGAAAACCACGCCAAGTACGGACACTTCATCTACTCGCACAATGCCGACACCCTGTTCGTCAATCTCTTCACAGCCAGCGAACTGAAGGACCGACGTTTCGGCATACGGCAGGAGACGCGCTTCCCTTATGAGCAGAAATCCACTCTCACCATAACGAAGGGCGGCCGCTACGTCATCGCCGTACGCAACCCGGGGTGGACCGGCAAGAGCGGCTACACCTACTACGACCGCAAGTGGAAGGCAGGCGACCACATCGACATACAACTGCCTATGCAACTCCGGTACGAGGAATGTCCGGGACTGAAGGAGTACGTCGCATTCAGATACGGTCCCATCCTGCTTGCGGCGAAGACCGGCGCCAAGGACTTGCAGAACGAATACGCTGGCGAAGGACGCATGGACCATGCTCCCGGCAGCCGCGGAACGAGCAAGAGCCTTATCACCTCACCTCTCCTCATCTGCGAGCGCGGCGACGTTCTCAGCCTTATACGCAAGACTGGCGAGATGGAATTCTCCATCGACCTGAGCAACGCCAAGGGCAAGTGGACCGGAGCCAAGTCACTCACTCTCACACCGTTCTTCGCGACCCACCATGACAGATATATCATCTACTGGTACCAGCAGAACGCCACCGACTTCGAGCACAGCGACCTCTATCGCCAGGAAGCGGAGAAGGAACTTCTGGAGAAACGGACACTCGACTTCATCGGTACCGGTGAGCAACAGAGCGAGGCGGGTCACAAACTGCGATGCTCCGACGGCTCCACCAAGGGCAATTTCCGAGGAGAGTTCTACCGCGACGCACAGCGGGGTGGCTACATCCAATACACACTCACCATCCCAGAACACGCGAGGACAGAGGATTTCAGATCCGTTCACACATCTTATTCCATAATGTGCCGGTTCACCACCTCCGACAGGGGACGCAAGGCTGTCATCTCTGCCAACGGCAAGGAAATCGGCAAGGTCAGCGTTACGGGACGACTCGCCAACGCCGACGAGAACGGCTTCTTCAACATGGAGTTCACCCTTACCGACGACATCATCACCGACGGAGCAGGCAAACTGAGACCCGAGGTGGAATTCCGCATACAGGCCGACGAATCCACTCTCTGCCCCGGACTCTACTATGTACGCCTGCTGGCAGACTCCAGCGAAAACAAGTAGCACAGCGCGCACGGAGAGGACGAGAAGACAGTTTTCTACATTATTTGTTTCATCCATGACATTGTAATTCGGCATATATTGCTAATTTTGCACCACAAAAAAAAACGATTAATGAAAAAATCCATCCTATTACCGGCTTTTGCGGCCGCCACGGTCATAGCCGTAGCACAGAACCCCATCATCCAGACCAAATACACAGCCGAC
The DNA here is from genome assembly GCA_024398405.1 of Bacteroidaceae bacterium. Lineage (GTDB taxonomy): Bacteria > Bacteroidota > Bacteroidia > Bacteroidales > Bacteroidaceae > Colivivens. The sequence continues at coordinate 7,156 of JAKSJE010000025.1, read as the reverse complement.
CCGGCTCCGTACGTCCATGGTGACACGGTATATCTCTACACCACACACGACGAGGACTATGCCCAGAACTTCGAGATGTACGACTGGCTCCTCTACACATCCACCGACATGGTCAACTGGACCGACCACGGCGCCGTGGCGTCCACCAAGGACTTCAAGTGGCACTCGCGCGACAACGGCGCATGGGCACTCCAGGTCATCGAGCGCGACGGCAAGTGGTTCATGTACTGCCCTCTCCACGGACACGGCATCGGCGTGCTGGTGGCCGACTCACCCTACGGTCCGTTCAAGGACCCGATAGGCGAGCCAATCGTATGGCAACGTGAGCACTGGGATGACATCGACCCTACGGTATGGATCGACGACGACGGCCAGGCGTACATGTACTGGGGCAATCCGAATCTCTATTGCGCCAAACTCAACCGCGACATGACAAGCATCGACAAATCCTTCGGCACGAACGGAGTGATGAAGCACGAGACGCGACCAGAAGACTACCAGGAAGGCCCGTGGTTCTACAAACGAGGCAAATACTACTATCTGGCCTACGCCTCGACATGCTGTCCCGAAGGCATCAGCTACGGCATGAGCAAGTCACCGCTCGGCCCTTGGAAAAAGCAGAACGCCATCATGGGACGCACACCAAAGACACGGGGCAACCATCCGGGAATCATCGACTACAAAGGTCATAGCTATGTCTTCGGACTCAACTACGACCTCTTCCGACGCATCAGCGACCTCCATGCGGAACGACGCTCGGTGGGAGTCGCCGAAATACAATACGCCAAGGACGGAACCATAGCGGAAGTGCCTTATTTCGACGAGCACCACATACAGCCACTCGGAGTCCTCGACCCATACAAGCGGGTGGAGGCGGAGACCATAGCATGGAGCGACGGACTGAAGACCAGGAAGGACGAGAAGACCGGAGTCTATGTCACCGACATCAACGACGGCGACTTCATCAAAGTGGCCAACGTGGACTTCGGCAGCCAGATGGGTGCCAAGACCTTCAAGGCACAAGTGGCGTCGATGTACCGGGACGGGCGCATCGAACTGCGCATCGACGACCTCAACGGACGCGTCATCGGCGTATGCGAGGTCAACTGCACAGGCGGACACCTCAAATGGGTGACAAGGGAATGCCATCTGACCGACACGCTGTCAGGAGTACACGACCTCTACCTCATCTTCCGCTCGTCTCTCAAGACCGAAGCCTTCGACTTCGACTGGTGGACCGTGACACGCGGCTGAGACCGGCAACCCCGGACGCATCACGGACGTGACCCGGACATGAATGTTTCCATCAATCCAATACAACACACTATGAACAGAAAACTCATTCTTGCTCTCGGCCTCGCCGGAGCGATGCTGGCAACGACAGCACAGGCACAGTTCGGCGGCTTCGGCGGCTTCCAGATGCCGAAGGTCGAACTACAGACCTCACAGGAATTCAAGGACGTCAACTATGCAGGTGACGACAAAGCCTACCACACATGCGATATCTACCTGCCCAAGTCTGACGCGAAGACCTACCCGGTAGTGGTCCACATCTATGGCAGCGCATGGTCATCGAACAGCAGCAAAGGCGCAGCCGACCTCGGCACCATCGTCGATGCCCTGCTCAAGGCGGGCTACGCCGTCGTATGCCCTAACCACCGCGCCATCGCCGACGCACAGTGGCCGGCACAAATCAACGACATCAAGGCTGTCATACGCTTCATACGCGGCAACGCAAAGCAGTACAACTTCGACACCAGTTTCATCGCCACCTCTGGATTCTCGTCCGGCGGACACCTCGCCTCTTGCTGCGCCACCACCAACGGACTCAAAGTGACGAACGTGGGCAGCGAGACACTCGACCTCGAAGGCAACGTGGGAAACTTCACAGGCGAGAGCAGCTCAGTCAACGCGGCGTGCGACTGGAGCGGGCCGGTGGACCTCACCAACATGGACTGCGGCGACCACATGTCGTTCGGCGCGGTGTCACCAGAAGCCAACCTCCTCGGCGGCGCCAAACTCTCCGAGAACCCCGACAAGTTCCGGTCGCTCAGCGCCACTTACTACGTGAACAAGAACACAGTACCGCTCATCGTCTTCCACGGCATGAAGGACAATGTCGTCCCTTGCTGTCAGGGACAGAAACTCTACGACCTTCTCAAGGGGGCCGGTGTCAAGACCGAACTCACGCTTGAGCCCGAAGGCGGACACGGCATGGGCATGTACTCCGAGGCCAACCTCCAGAAAATGGTCAACTTCCTCAACGAGGTCAGGTCGGAGACAGCCGGAACGCTCAAGTCACAAGTAGTCGAGGACGGCGGCACCGGAAAACACAAAGCCATCATGAAGGAAGAGGCCGGACTCGAGGCACACACCGTATTCTGCCCTCAGGACCTCAGCCAGTTCAACGAGAAGAACCCACTCCCCGTACTCGTATGGGGCAACGGCGCATGCACCAACTCGCCATGGGAACACTACAAGTTCCTCAACGAGATCGCATCCCACGGCTACCTCGTGGTGGCCACGGGCTTCATCCCGATGGACGGCAAAAGCTACCGGGGACCTCAGTCAACCTCCGAGCAGCAAATCGAGTCAATCGACTGGGTGGAGAAGGTGAACAAAGACAAGAACAGCCCTTACTACAAGAAAATCGACGTCAAGCACATCGCTGCGGCAGGAATGTCGTGCGGCGGACTGCAGACCCTCTTCAACTGCGCCGACAAACGAATATCCACAATCATGATATGCAACAGCGGACTCTTCAACAGCGACGGGCGCGGAGCGATGCCAGGCATGCCTATGCCGCCTAAGTCGAAGCTGAAGGAAATCAAAGTGCCTATCATCTACATCCTCGGTGGCGAGAAAGACATAGCATACCAGAACGGCATGGACGACTTCCACCGCATAGACCACGTTCCCGCATTCGCCGCCAACTACCCCGTAGGCCACGGCGGCACATACGGCCAGCCACACGGCGGCGAGTTCTCAGTCGTTGCCCTCAACTGGCTCAACTGGCAGAGCAAAGGCGACAAGACAGCAGCCAAGATGTTCGTCGGCAATCCTTGCGGACTCTCCAAGCGCAAGGACTGGACGGTCGAGAAGAACGCACTGCTGAAATAACGGCAAGCGAAACAGGAAACGACCATTCGTCCGCCCCGCCGCCACCTCACCCACAGGCTGAGACCCATCGACGCATCCGACGAGAGCGCATGACACATCCGACGAGACCGCATGACCACGTCAACGAGACCGCTTACCGACACCTCGGTAAGCGGTCTCTCATGTCTGGGTGAGCGTAGTCACAAGGGAAGTCAGGCGCAGTCGAACGGAGGGTCGAGTGCGGTCAGGAAAAGCGTCAGGGTGCAGGTGACGCGGATGCGTGCGGTGTGTCAGAAGTATCTCGTCTCTTCGCCGAGTATGTCGGTCAGGAGTTTGTTCGCCAGGCTGCTCGTGCCGAGACGGAAGTACTTAGGTGTGAGCCATTCCGGTCCGAGAACCTCCTTGACGATGGTGTAGTATGTGATGGCATCATCGACCGTCTTCATGCCCCCGGCTGGCTTGAACCCGATGCGTATGCCTGTCTCACGGTAGTACTCACGTATTGCCTCGCACATCACGAGAGCGGCCTCCGGAGTGGCTGCCGGCTCCATCTTGCCGGTGGATGTCTTGATGAAGTCAGCTCCGGAGTACATGGCGAGTATGCTCGCGCGCTTTATGTTCGACGCGGTCTTCAGGGCGCCTGTCTCGAGGATCACCTTCAGCGTGCGGTCACCCACCACCTCCTTCAGTTCCGAGATCTCGTCGGCCACGGTCTCGTAGTCCTCGACGAGGAACTTGCCTACGCTTTCCACTATGTCTATCTCCGTGGCCCCGTCCTTGCAAGCGAGAGCGGTCTCTGCCACCTTGACTTCTATGAAGGACTGTGACGAAGGGAAGCAAGCCGATACGCATGTGATGCCCACCTCCTCGCTGTTGAGGGTCTCATAGACGGTCTGGGCGAAGTTCGGGAAGACGCAGACGCTTGCCACATGCCCGAGTTCGGGGTGCTCTTCCTCGAACCTGTTGACTCTCTCCGTCAACGCCATGACGCTGTCCTCGCTGTCGTCGGTTCGTAGCGTGGTGAGGTCGATGCAGTTGAACAAGAGTCTCTTCACATCTGCCGTGTCGTTCTCCGCCTTGTGCGTGAGGATGTTCTGCGTTCTCCGGGCGACCTTCGCGTCGTCAATGTCCAGATCGTACTTGTTGAACGCCTGTAGGATTTTCGGTTCTGATAGTTCCATGTTGTCTCTATTCTTTGTTTTTAGTGTCCATGCAGATTGTCACAGGTCCGTCGTTGACGAGCGACACCTTCATGTCGGCTCCGAAGACGCCGGTGCGCACCGGCTTGCCCAGCCGTCTCGTCAGGGCTTCGCAGAAACGGTGGTAGAGCGGCTCCGTCACCTCGTGGCTACCGGCGCGCAGGTATGACGGGCGGTTGCCTTTCCTGTAGGATGCCCAGAGGGTGAACTGGCTGACCACGAGCACGTCACCCTTCGTCTCGAGTATGGAGCGGTTCATCACCCCCTGCTCATCGTCCATGACCCTCAGGTTCGCCACCTTCGAGGCGAGCCAGTCGATATCGTCGTCGGTGTCGTCGGCAGAGCATCCAAGCAGTATGACATAGCCGTGGCCTATCGTGGCATGAGGTTCGGCGGAGACCGAGCCAAGACGGAGCTGTGCTGACGAAACTCGTTGAAGTACCAATCTCATGCCGCGAAGTTAGTGAATTTGGTTTTGACCGCAAAAAATATCTCACTTTTTCCTTTGAATTTTTTGCGGTGTCGCATTTTTTCATTAACTTTGTAGCACTAAAAAGAGATTGGAAGAATAATGGATGATTTTATGACCGCTGAGGAAAACTATTCCGCAAGTAACATTCAGGTACTTGAGGGGCTTGAGGCTGTTCGCAAGCGTCCTGCCATGTATATAGGCGACATCAGCGAGAAGGGTTTACACCATCTGGTGTATGAGGTTGTTGACAACTCCATTGACGAGGCTCTTGCAGGTTTCTGCACACACATAGAGGTCACTATTAACGAGGACAATTCCATCACCGTCCAGGACAATGGGCGTGGCATCCCTGTCGATATGCACGAGAAGGAGCACAGGAGTGCCCTTGAGGTGGTGATGACGGTACTCCATGCAGGTGGCAAGTTCGACAAGAGTTCATATAAGGTGTCGGGCGGCTTGCACGGAGTAGGTGTGAGTTGTGTGAACGCCCTCTCCACGACGATGAGGTCGCAGGTGTTCCGCGACGGCAAAATCTACCAGCAGGAATACTCGAAGGGCAAACCACTGTACGACGTGAAGGTGGTGGGCACCACCGACATACATGGGACACGTCAGCAGTTCTGGCCCGACACATCCATCTTCATCGTGAAGGAGTACAAGTACGACATCCTCGCCAATCGCATGCGCGAACTGGCATATCTCAACGCCGGAATCACCATAACCCTCACCGACATGCGTCTGGACAAGACCGCTGAGGCCGGGTTTGACGGTCCGCGCAAGGACGTGTTCTTCTCGGAAGGCGGTCTGAAGGACTTCGTGCGCTACATAGACTCCACGCGTACCCATTTGTTCGATGATGTCATCTACATCAACACGGAGAAGAACGACGTACCTATCGAGGCGGCGATTATGTACAACACCTCGTACAGCGAGAACCTCCATTCCTACGTGAACAACATCAACACCATAGAAGGCGGTACCCATCTCACTGGTTTCCGTACGGCTTTGACCAGGGTGCTGAAGAAATACGCCGAGGACAACAAGATAACTGAGAAACTCGAGAAGCAGCACATAGAGATCAGCGGCGAGGACTTCCGCGAGGGTCTTACCGCAGTCATCTCCGTGAAGGTCATGGAGCCGCAGTTCGAGGGTCAGACCAAGACCAAGCTCGGCAACAACGAGGTCTCCGGCGCCGTGAACCAGGCTGTCGGTGAGGCACTGACATACTATCTCGAGGAGCATCCGAAAGAGGCCAAGATGATAGTTGACAAGGTTGTGCTCGCCGCCACCGCCCGCATTGCCGCCCGCAAGGCGCGTGAGCAGGTGCAGCGCAAGAGTCCGATGACCGGTGGTGGACTGCCAGGCAAGTTGGCGGACTGCTCCGACAGGGACCCGGCACGCTGTGAGATGTTCATCGTCGAGGGTGATTCGGCAGGTGGCTCCGCAAAGCAGGGACGCGACCGTCACTATCAGGCCATACTCCCGATACGAGGCAAGATATTCAATGTCGAGAGAGTGCAGTGGCATCAGGCTTTCGAGCATGAGGAGGTCAACAACATCATACAAGCTCTTGGCGTGAGGTTCGGACTGAATCCGGAGGACACGAAGGAGGCTAACTACGATAAGCTGCGCTATTACAAGACGATAATCATGACGGATGCCGATGTCGATGGCTCACATATCGACACGCTCCTGCTCACGTTGTTTTTCCGCTACATGCCGCAACTCATCAAGGATGGCAGGCTCTACATTGCCACGCCTCCGCTCTACAAGTGCACGAAGGGCAAGGTGAGCGAGTACTGCTATGATGAAGTGGCGCGGCAGCGTTTCATCGACGCTTATGGCGACGGCAACCAAGACAGCATCAAGACCCAGCGATACAAAGGTCTCGGTGAGATGAACCCTGAGCAGCTCTGGGAGACAACCATGAATCCGGAGACCCGACTGCTCAAGCAAGTCACCATAGAGGATGCTGCTGAGGCGGACTATACGTTCTCGATGCTCATGGGCGGCGACGTGCCACCACGCAGGGAGTTCATAGAACGCAACGCCACTTACGCGAACGTGGACGCATAAAGACGGATAATGGCATCCAGCCGCTGCCTGACGACGGACAGCAAGCGACTAATCAGGAAATGCCTTGACATTTCATTCAATTCTTACATATATTCTCGTGCCGACCAAAAAGAAGTGATTCTGACCGAGTCGGCACACTTTTTTTATGGTGTAGCGGACACGCCCATGCCTCACTATAGGGGCATCGTCAGACACCACACCACCACACATCCGCCATCAGCGTTATGATGATGACAGATGCGGTTCCAGGACAAATAAGGGGTGTTCTATTAATTACATTTTAGGTGATTTTGAGATTTTTCTTTAGCAG
>JAKSJE010000024.1 GCA_024398405.1 Bacteroidaceae bacterium | reverse complement strand
TAAATTCATTTCTTGCGATTTTGAGGTTTGTTCCGAGCAGGTTGCCGTGCGGAAGGAAGGATTGATGCGGGCATCATGACTGACTGACAAACAGCAAGATGCCGAAAGAAATCCAAAAGCGCCGAAAAGAGCCATATCACCTATAGTTGTGAATTTACTATTTATTCGGTGAATTTTTAGAACCCACCCTAAGCGACTTGCGCCCATTCCGGATGACAATGCCCTTGTAGTCGGCTCCCACCCTCTGACCTGAAAGGTTATATGACGCGGTTTCCGAAGAATATGATTCGCGCTCATGACTGATTCCGTCAGGAGTCTCGGCGGTGTTGACCTTGCACTCCATGAGGAGGAACTCATCGAATCCACCTACCGCATCGAGGTTGACGAAACGGATGATGTAATCACCTGATTTCTGGATGGTGAAGCCAACCGTATTGACTTTGGCAGACCGTAGTGACGCCCCGGTGTTGCCGTTGGCATTCGGTGTGGCAGAATAGGAGCCTGTCTCAAGTACGGTCGCACCGCCAGACTTGGCAAGCACTTGCACCTTATACTTAGGAGTCGCCTTCCATGCGGCCGTGACGAAGGTGAGTTTATAGTTACCAGGTTCGAGACGTAGCGGATATTTAGCCTGGTTGCCGTATTCCGCGTACTGTTCCCTCCAATAGAGGGCCTTGCCCTGATAGCCGGAGAAGCCGGAGAAGGAACGTGCTCCTGATGAATAGGAGTTAGGATATTCGTGTACGGCATTATCTTCCTGAACGGCTCTCCACCCCACCGGCAAGGTTCCAGACAACACATCAGTGAAGTCGAGGGCATAGACGCTCGTCATATCGGCAAAGACCGGCTGGAGCGTCACGTTGTCATCCGGCATGACGAAAGAATTGTCGGTGATGACCACATCGCCATGAAGGATTGTCCATCCCACGAAGCGGTAGCCCTCATCCGGAGTGACCCCGAGTGTGACGGTCTCGCCTTCTGCTATGGAGTCGGCGGGGACGGTCACAGTCCCGTGCTCGGACTCCCTCACGGTAAGCCTGAACAACTCAGCAGGCAGACCGGCAGGAGCATAGGTGACATTGTCGATGTACATACTGATGCCCGAGACATTGGTAATGGTGAGTGTGTTCTTGCCTTCTTTCAGAGTGGCATCGACATATATTTTCCTCCATTCGTTTGTGGCTGTCTTCTCACAACGTAAATTCTGACGCACGTCATTCACCACGACGGCAATGCTGCCCACCTTGTTGGTGTTGGTGTAGCGGATTCCTATCCTGTAGTCGCCGGCATGAGCCTTGTCGAGAGTATGTGTAAGCGACCCGGCCGTGTTGGAGCCCATGTCCATGAAGCCGTTCCCGGCATGTCCCTTCACGTTAGGATACCATCCGTAAGGGTCAGTGACACAGCTCTTGATATTCTTGTAGTTCATGTCCTCAGCCTCGATGACAATCTCCCCGAAATACTCGGCAGGCTGTTTCGGCAGGCTGAGCGCCTGAGGGACTATCGCGTCGACGAGACGTTCGGTGGCATTTCCGCTGCAATTGAGCGTGACCTCCACCGGGCCGTTGTGGCGCACGCTGAGGGTGAAGACACCGGCCTCATCCCATGCCTTCGACACGGACGCCGTGGCCTGAGCACGTTTCGTCATGACATAGGTAGGCTCTGACGTAGCGCCACGCACTACAATCTTATCGAGGACCATGGCTGTCGTGTCTGACCTGTAGTTGTTGAGGTAGAAGTCAATATGGTCGGCATACTCCCTCACCAGACCGCTGCACAGTTTGCCCCAAGTGAGCTCAAGGGTGTCGCAGGTGTTGTAGAGAAGCGGTATCTCCGCCGATGCGGTATTGTTCTTGTTGCAGTAGGAATAAGGAGTGTAGGTGACGAGCTGGTTCTTGAAACGAGACACATACAGGTCGCCCATGCTCACCTCCGGGTAGTACTTGTTGAATTCATTGACCTTCTTCGCCTGTGACGGCCAGCGTGAGGAATAACTCGACTTCCTCACCTGCACGGGAATGGTCTTCGCAAGAGAGTCATAGAGTTCGATGGCAACAGGAACAGCGGCATATCGACCTGTCTTCTTGAAGTAGCAGAAATTGTCCATCCACTGGCCGTTTCCACGGTTGAACGGGTCATCCTGCTTGTAGAGTCCGTCATAGAGGCTGCCCCATGCGGCGTACTTCTCCTCGTCGTTGCCTGAAGACACATTGTTGATGACTACAATCCTGGTCTTTCTCACGACCTCCTCACGGGTAGGTATATACCACTTACCGTCGATGATCTGCTGGAACATATCGAGCCATGCATTCCTGAATCCCGGGAAGACGCCCCAGTTGCGCTGCGTGTAGCCGCTGACTGTGGAATTGCTGAGGTTCTGGAAATCCTCTGTCCAGATGAGCTCCGGACCATCCCACACACAACCGCCGTTGACGCAGGTCTGCTCCATCACGGTACCGATTCCTGCTGACGTTGGATACTTCTTGCCGTGATTCTCACCGAGCAGGGCATCGAGAGCGCCGTTCCAACCGCAGTTGTCGTAGCGGACTCCGTAGTTCTTCGCAAGACCGGAGATGAAAGGCGAGTAAGTGACGCTCTCGTTGTTGTAGAAGCATGACGATGTGGTGTATTTATAAAGCCACAGCATTGCCTCCGGATAACTCCGGCATGCGTTCAGAAGGTCGGCATTGCGTTTCATCATGCCAATCGGGTTGAGCGGGTGTGACCAGATGTTTCCGCAGAAACTCACGGTGAGGAATCCACCATACTTGTGAGCCATCGGCACGAGTCTCGCGAAGAGAGCGATACGGCTCGTCTGACTACTTGAGCTCCTGTCATTAGCCTCGTCGAATCCCCAGAACTGCTCAGCGTAGTTCCACCCCAGGAAGTTCGGGAACTTCTTGTAGAAATACTCGAACGTCTCGAGGTCGGTGTCCTGGATATGGGTGTGACCTCCGCTGGCGGGTTGGCAGGTGAACCACATGCCATTCGCCTGACAGACTGTTCCCCACGACTTGTATGTGCGTATGGCATTCTGAGGCATCTTATAGACATTCTTCTCTGTGTCGTACTGACAGGAGAGCGACAGATTAAGGCATACGTATGGTTTGATCGCATCTGGAATGAGGTTGATTATCTTCTGAGGGTCCGCCTTGTTCCATACGTCCACATGCACAAGCCATAGAGGATGCTGAGAGTCAACAGGGCGTCTCTGCTGTGCAGACGCATCAAGAGTAAGAAGTGAGACAAGAATCAGGCCTAATGCAATGGCAAACAGCCTGAGGGATTGATGAGGTTCGGTGCGCTTCGCTGAAGCAGAATAGTGAGAAGTATTCATGTTATGGTTCTACGATATTTCGTGTGGGTGACAGTTCATAGTGTGATGATGAATAGTTCATGATGTCTGTGCGCTTGGATGGTCCATCGTCATGCGACTGCAAAGTTAGCACAATCGCACGAAACCACCAAAAATATCTGATGAAATCATGCTTTTGTTACTAACAGCCACATACCACTTGTTACTAACAACTATATACCACCTGTTACTAACAACTACATACCACCTGTTACTAACAACTATATACCACCTGTTACTAACAAGTTGATAAAGTCATGCGCTCGCGTTGATAATGTCATGCGCTCGCGTTGATAAAGTCATGCGCTCGCGGCACAGATGTCGTCCGTTGTGTCCGGCCATGTCGTCCGCCCGAACCTGGTCAGCATGTCGGCGGTCGTGCGGCGGTCGTTGGGTGGGGGCTGTCGGCGTGATGGCGTTTACCTCACGAACTTGTCTCTGGTGAAGAGTATGTCTCGCTATTTTGATTGTCTGGCAAGGCGATTCCCGGCAAACCAGATTCCATTAACCAGCACACTGATGAGACAATAAAAAAAGGTGGGAAGAAGCACAGCCGGGTGCCTTCCCACCGATTTGGTTTATTGTGTGTCCTGTTAAGAAAAAATACTAAATCGTCTGTTCGATGTTCCATGTGAAGACACGGAGACCGAGCATCGGGCTTTCCTCATCGACGTCCTTGAGACGTGTGAGCAAACCATCGACCAGATTGTCATCAACGATGGTGATGATGGTGCTACAAGTGCCAGGCCATGCGTGAGAGCCGTAATGGGCCTCACCGGTCTTGGTCCCACGTCCATAAGTGGTAGGGAACATAGTGAAGCCACGGGCATTCATTCGGTCGAGGACAGCAAGCACGTTTTCGTAATGTGCCTGATCAAAAGATATCATTACCGCTTTCATAATCACTTCTTGTTCTTTAGTTGTTCTTTGTCCTTATTTGCTTTCCAGTAGGCATCGAGTTCAAGCTGTTTCCTGAATGCCTTACGCTTACGTTTCACACCTGCGCCACCGAAGATGCAGAACATGGAAGGGACGTAGATGAGTGTCAGAATCGTGGAAACAGTCAGGCCGCCGATGACCGACACGCCGAGAGGCCGCCACATCTCAGCGCCGACGCCCTGGCTGACTGCCATAGGCACCATGCCGAGTATGGTGGTGAGAGTGGTCATGAGGATAGGACGGAGACGGCTGCGTGCCGCTACGACGGCAGAGCGGATGAGCCCGTAGCCTTGTTCACGCTTGAGCTGGGTGTAGTCAATGAGCACGATACCGTTCTTCACTACGATACCTACAAGGAGGATACCTCCGAGGATAGACATGATGTTGAGGCTCAAGCCAGTGAAGCAGAGAGCGAAGATGATACCTGAGAAGGCGAATATGAGGGAGAGCATGATGATGAACGGATAGGAGAAGCTCTCGAACTGGGCAGCCATGACGATATAGACGAGGATGACTACGAGTATGAAGAGAGTACCGAGGTCGCGGTTGCTATCCTGCTGGTCTTCGTAAGAGCCTGATACTTGTATGGTGACACCCTGTGGCATATCGATGGTGCTGTAGAGTCTCTGACCGAGTTCCACACCATCGGAGAGTGCGTAGCCTTCCTTCATGATAGCCGTGACGGACACGATACGCTGGCGGTCCTTGCGCTCAATGGTAGGAGGGATTGAAGACTCATAGACACGTGCTACATCCTTGACACGAATCTGACGGCCTTGGTTGTTAGGTATCAACATGTTGCCCACAGCCTCGATTGACTGGCGGTCAGTCTGTTCGTAGCGCACCTTGATGTCATATTCCTCACCATCTTCACGATAATATGACAATAGTGAGCCTGTTATGGCATTGCGTACGGCGGAAGCAGCAGAGGAAAGACCTATGCCCTGAAGTCCGAGCTTGTCATGGTCGAAATCGACGACTATCTCAGGCTGGAAGTCGGAACGCGAGACGATGACCTGAGAGATGCCCTCACTCTCACGAAGTCTTGTGGCAAGTTCGGTCGCTACGGAATAAGTGGCATCCATATCATATCCGTATATCTCGAACTTAGCGTTGTTCTGACCACCCATCGAGCTGTTACCGCCGCCGAGCATCACGTTGTACTTCGTAATCTCCGGGATGGCCTTACAGTCGGCACGCATCTCGTCGCATATCCTGACGAGGCCTATATCGCGCTTGTCGGACGGCACGAACTGCATATTGAACTTGATAAGGTGTGAGCCGTTGTCGGAAAGCGAGGCGAATGTGTTGTTGTCACCAGCCTGACCTACAGTGAAGTTGCAGTTGGTGAGAAGGTCGCCATAGCGTTCCGTCCAGATCTGAGTCAGGCGCTGTGCCATCTCCTGTGCTATCTCGACGCGTGTGCCGATAGGAAGTTCTATGTTCGCACCTACACGTCCGGAGTCCTGAGCCGGCATGAACTCACTCTTTATACCGACAATCTGCATCGTAGCGATACTGATGAGGAAGAACACGACGCAACCGACGATGACCGTCCAGCGATGTCGCACAGCCCATTTGATACGATTCTCATACCATTCATCCAGTTTGTCAAGCCGGGCTTGAATAGGAGAATAGAGTTTATGGAAGAAACCGCTCTGCTTCTTCTTGAGTTTGAGCATGAGGGCACAAAGCATCGGGGTGAAGGAGAGTGCGGAAGTGGTGGAGACGGTCATGATGATACACATCATCCATCCAAGTTCCTTGAAGAGCACACCAGCCATACCGCTGACCATAGTCAGAGGGAAGAACACCGCAATCATGGTGAGAGTGGAAGCGATAACCGATATCGCCACCTCATTGGTGCCGTGGATGGACGCTTGTTTAGGGTCGGCTCCACGTTCAATATGGGTGGTGACATTCTCAAGTACCACTATTGCGTCATCGACCACGCTGCCGATGGCAATGGAGAGACATGACATGGAAATCATGTTGAGCGAACTGCCTGTGGCATATAGATAGATGAACGAGGCAATCAACGACATCGGGATGGTGATGCAGATGATGAACATCGCCCTCCATCGTCCGAGGAAGACGAATACGACAAGTACGACGAAGAGGAGTGCGTACATCACCGTCTCGAACAATGTGTTGATTGTCATCTTGATATTGTCGGAGGTATTGACGATGATACCCAACTGCACATCCGACGGGAGGTTCTTCTGAAGTTCGGGAAGCATTTTCTCGACCTCGTTTGCGATCTGCACAGAGTTGGCGCCGCTCTGTTTCTGAACGATAATCATGGCACCCTGCTGACCATTGGTGAAGGTACGCTGCGAACGTTCCTGGACATCATCGACGATTCTTGCCACATCCTTGAGATATATGTTGACACCGTTATGGGTGCCTACTATCACGTTCTTCATCTCAGAAGGGTCATCGAATTCCCCTTCGATGCGGACGGTGAACGTCTGTGTTCCCGCGTCCATCGTACCACCAGTGACATTCTGGTTCTCAGCGGCGATAGCAGCGCTGACCTGAGCGGGAGAAATGCCGTATGCCTCCATGAGTTTGGCATCCATATACACGTTAATCTCACGTTCGGGAGCGCCGGAGATTGACACGGTTCCCACTCCGTCGATACGTGCCAGCGGATTAGCCACCTGTTCATCGAGAATCTTGTAGAGAGCGCCCTGACTCTCTACCGCGGTCGCCTTGAGGAGCATGATAGGAATCATGTCGGTGGAGAACTTGAACAGGATGGGTGTATTGGCATTGGTAGGCAGTGAGTTGGATACCATATCGAGTTTGTCACGAACAGAGTTCGTGAGGTCATCGATGTCATATCCGAATTCAAACTCAAGGGTTAGGACTGAGACATTCTCACGAGAGTTGGAGGTGACATGCTTCAAATGCTCCACTGAGTTGAGTGTGTTCTCCAACGGACGTGTCACGTTGTTCTCAATATCCTCGGCAGATGCTCCGTTGTAGTACGTGAGCACCATTATGGTGTTTGTCTCTATATCCGGCATAAGGTCAATAGGCAACTTCAACAAGGAGAAGAGTCCCAAGATCACGATTGCCGCAAAGCAAAGACTGGTCATAATCGGGCGTTTCACCGCCCCTTCGTACAAACTCATCTTGATATCAATATCTACTATTTGACTATAACTATTTACTATTCACCGTATGGCTGAGGAATGTCGTGTCTGACATTCGGCCTGGGTCATTATTTGACGACCTCGACCTCTTTGTTGTTCGAAAGACGTGACATACCTGCGACCACAATCTGCTCACCGGAATTCAGGCCTTCCATGATTTCGTAGTCCTTGTCGAAATGCTGTCCGAGGACAACCTTCTGATAGAACACCTTGCCATTCTTATACACATAAACATATCTGTCACCTGCGCCCACCTGCTTTACGATGGCTTCGTCAGGTACAGTCACATGATATGCTGAGCCGAAGCTGACAATCGCCTTACCGAACATACCAGGACGGACGCGGTTGTCGTTGTTGGTGATGGTAATCTCGACAGGGAATGTATGTGTCACGTTGTCGATGGAAGGATAGATGGTGGTGATAGTGCCGGTAAACAACTCGTCGCCATAGGCATCGAGATACACATCGACCTTCTGCCCCTTGGCGAGGTCCTTGAAGTGGCTCTCACTGATGCTGACCTTCAGTTTCACCGGGTTCAGTTGTTCAACAGTAAGTACTGGTGTTCCGTTATACATATCCCCGTCATCATAGTTGCGTGCAGTGATAACGCCACTGATAGGACTTGTCAGGTTGGTGTTCTGATTGAGCTGAGCCAGTTGGGTCTGAAGCACCTTGAGTTGGTTCTCCTGAGCCGCAAGGGCATTCTTCTGAACCGTGAGCTGTGTCTGAGCCGCATCATATTCGCTCTGTGAGGCGCCACCGATTTTGTATAGTTCGGAAGTACGGTTGAACTCGGCCTGCTGATTCTGGAGTTGAGCAAGTTGGCTCTGGGTCTGGGTAATCTGACTCTGGACCTGCAGTTTCATCTGCTGCTGACTGGACTCATCCAGAGTGACCACTACCTGACCGCGGCTTACGTAGTCGCCTACGTCAAAGTGGATTTTCTTGATACGGACCTGCATATTAGGAGAGATATTGTTCTTGACATCGCTCTCGACAGTTCCTGAATAAGTCTCAATCTGAAGGATGTCTCGTCCTTCGACCTTAGTGAGTTTCACCTGTGGTTTTTCCGCAGCCGCATTCTGAGTGTCGCTGCCCCCATTACATGAAGTTAGCAAGAGGCAAGCAAACCCCATTGCCATGAATCCATTTACACAAAAAAGATTTTTCATATTAATCGTCTGTTTTTGATTTGTCACTTGATATATGTTTCCTTGCCTATAACCATGTCAAGGTCAGCCTTGTTTGACAGATAGTCATAGATGGCCTGTGCGTAAGTAAGCATCGACTGAGTCAATGCCAGCTGGCTTTGGTTCATGTCGAGCACGGTGCCACGTCCGACTTCATAGCGCTTGGAGGATATGTTAACAGCCTTCTGCGCCTGGTTGATGGCCTCCTTGTCACTTTCTATCTCCGCATACGAGGTCTGCATATTCTTCCTGAGACCCGCGGCATTCATTTCGAGCTGGCGTACGGTATTCTCACGTGTGTCAGCCAACTGGAGTATCTTCAGGCGAGTACTCTTCAGTTTGGTGAAATTAGAAGCCGTGAATATAGGGATGTTGAGGACGAGAGACATACTCGAGCTTCCCACCCAGTCCCAGTTGGCATAGTCCCAGTTACGTTCCCTCTGTCCCTGATACTGGCCAGAGAGTTGGAATGAGAGTGTCGGCATGAAACTTGTCTTCTGTATGGAGAGAGTGCGTCTAAGCAGATTCTCACTGAAATCCAGTTGACGCAGGCTGCTGTTGTTCAACAGTTCACCTGGTTCAGACTGCAGTGACACAGGAACCAATTGCCTGGAATAGTCTTGCAGCAACTCGGTAGGTTTGAAAGTGATGTCAGCCGTCACACCCATGAGGACTTTCAGCCGTAGAGCGGCAAGAGTCACCGCACCTTCCGCACTGATTCTGCTTGAACTCATATTCCGCATCTGTACCTCTGCCGTGATTTTATCATATTCGCTGACCTTACCAACCTCGTATTTGGCGGAGACATTCTTATACGTCTCATTGCTTACGTTGTAAGCCTCATCCATCACATTGAACGCTGCAATGGAAAGCAAGTACGAGAAATACGCCTTCGTCACTTGGTTGACAAGGTCGAGTTTGCTGTTACGCGCCTTTTCCTGAGCCAGTTTGACGTCCTCCTTTGTCATTTTCATGTTGGCATAAACAGCCGGGGCGAATATCGGGAGGTTGAGATTCCCGACGATTGAGGACGCCTTATCGTCAACTTCACCCATCTGGAACGATTGACCACCGCCGAACTTCATCACCGCCGGCTTGAGCGTCTGAGTTGCTGTTCCTGTCGCAGAAAGCGTAGGCAGCAGGCTTTGCCACGCTTCCGCATCTGCAATCCTCTTGAGCTGTACATCCTTTTCCGCCACTTTGATAGTGGGGTTCTCAGCAAGTGCTATCTCTATGGCTTTGGCAAGAGTAATCTCCATCACGTCCTGGGCACGAAGGCCAGAGGCAAACAAGAACAAAGCGCACAAAGATGACAAACAATACTTTTTCATACCTTAATTATATTTATGCTATCTCAAATTTGGATGCGAAGTTAATCAAAAAATTCCGTTCGTCAAATAGCATATTCTCCAAAAGTCAACAAATTTCGACAATTTGACAATTAATCACGAGAAATTAAGTTTATTTAAGGCAGACGTTCACATACATAATAAAGAAAAAGGGATATCTCACGACACCCCTTTTAATCAATAAGTATTAAATTTTTAAGGTAAAAAGATTGTTTTTAGGATGCTGCAAAGTTACTGCTTTTTACTATCACTGCAAGAATTCAGCGTATGCTTTACAGCATGTGTGCACGCAAACAATTCAATCGCCTTAGAAAAATGTAAGAAAAGCATCGTTTTTTCATCTGTTTTTGCATGCTTTCACAAGAAAAACGACAAGTAGGACGTATGCCAACAGTGACAAAAGTTCAGCCCAGACAGTGTCAAGCCATTCACCGCAGACGAGGTCACATCCGGCGAAACGTAGAGCCGCACTCACCACGCCCATCAAAGCTCCACCAGCGATGAAACCGCTGGCGAGGAGAGTGCCTCTCTCCTGTCGCGTCTCAGCATCCTGAGGACCGGCGTCGGACTTTCTCCGCCTACCGACATACCAGTTGACAGCACCGCCGACTAACAATGGGAGGTTGAGTTGGAGTGGGATGAACATACCCAAGGCAAATGCCAGAGGTGACACTTTGCAGAAGTTCAGGATAATAGCGATCACGGCGCCTATGCCGTAAAGAAGCCAAGGGGCTCCCTGGCCGGACATCAGCGGTTCAATTACGGCAGCCATGGCACGAGCCTGAGGCGCCGCCATGACATCGGAATTGTCAGGTGTGAAGCCATATGCTTTATTGAGTATCATGATGACACCACCCACAGTGACAGCAGACACAAGCACACCGACGAATTTCCATGTCTCCTGATATCTCGGAGTACTGCCAAGCCAGTAACCGATCTTGAGGTCTGTGATGAACGACCCTGCGGAAGATAGTGCCGTACATACCACACCGCCCATTATCAGGGCAGCCACCATGCCATGGGTACCCTGAAGTCCGACAAGTACCATTATTATGCTTGAGAGAATGAGGGTCATCAACGTCATACCTGAAACCGGATTAGAGCCTACGATGGCAATAGCATTCGCGGCTACTGTAGTGAACAGGAATGCAATCACTGCCACGATGATGATTCCGACGATGGTAAAGAGGAGGTTTCCTTCCATCGGACCGAGTAAGAAGAATATGGTAGTTGCTATGATGGCAAGCAAAGTTCCAAAGAGGATAATCCTCATCGACAAGTCCTGCTGAGTCCGCTCAATCGACTTCTCGACGTTATCGGATGTCTGTTTGCCTGACTTACCGAATATCTGTCCGAAAAGCCGGAACGCATCCCTGATGACACCCCAGCTCTTGACGATGCCAATCACGCCGGCAGTCGCTATGCCCCCGATGCCGATGCTCTTGGCGTATGCGAATATCTGCTCCGGAGAAGCATCTGCAGCCATCACCCCATCGGACAACTGGAGGCCAGGAAACAGGAATGCGATAGCCGGGACGATGACCCACCACACGAGAACCGAGCCGAGACAGATGACCGTGGCATACTTCAGACCGACGATGTAGCCCATGCCAAGCAGTGCAGCACTGGTATTGATAGAGAACACCAGTTTCGTCTTATCAGCCACCATTGAGCCGAACTCAGTCACACGCGAGGTGAAGTTCTCCGTCCAGGTGCCGAAGGAAGCGACAGCGAAATCATATATACCGCCGATGATTCCGGCGACGAGAAGCGGCCGGGCTTGGTCACCCCCCTTCTCGCCAGACACAAGCACCTGCGTGGACGCCGTAGCCTCCGGGAACGGATACTTCCCGTGCATGTCCTTCACGAAGTACTTACGGAACGGAATGAGGAAGAGTATCCCCAATGCGCCACCGAGCAACGAGGCCATGAAGACCTCGAGGAAGTTGACGGTGATGTCAGGATACTTTGACTGCAGAATATAGAGAGCCGGAAGAGTAAAGATAGCCCCTGCCACCACCATTCCCGAGCAAGCGCCGATACTCTGTATTATGACATTCTCGCCAAGAGGGTCCTTACGCTTCGCCGCGCCCGACAAGCCGATGGCTATGATGGTGATAGGTATGGCGGCCTCAAAGACCTGGCCCACCTTCAGACCGAGATAGGCGGTCGCCGCCGAGAAGACGATTGCCATGACGATGCCCCATGTGACGGACCACGGAGTGACTTCCTTGAAAGACTTGCCAGCCGGCATCAACGGCTGGTATTCCTCACCGTCCTTCAGTTCCCTGAACGCATTCTCAGGGAGAGTTGTTTGTTTCTGTTCCATTGTATTAAGAGTTTAGGCCGCAAGACGACCTGGTTATCGACGTTTCCTAAGCCACAAGCGTATCATTGTCTGTCAACAGCACGTACCACCTTAGCAGCCAGTGACATAAAGGCGATTCCTTCGGGCGAGGCTGGCTGCAGTACGGCGGGTGTCCCAGCGTCGCCGCTTTCCTGTATGCCCTGAACGAGAGGAATCTGTGCGAGGAGAGGCACGTTCAGTTCCTCTGCGAGACGAGCGCACCCTTCTTTTCCGAAGATGTAGTACTTGTTTTCCGGAAGTTCCTTCGGTGTGAACCATGCCATGTTCTCAACAAGACCGAGTATAGGCACGTTGACCTTGTCGTTCAGGTACATGTTTATGCCTTTCCTCGCATCAGCCAGTGCGACCTGCTGCGGAGTGCTGACGATGATGGCGCCTGAGATATTGAGTTCGTGTATAAGAGTGAGATGTACGTCGCTCGTTCCCGGTGGAGTGTCGAGGATGAAGTAATCGAGGTCCCCCCAGTTAGCTTCGGTAAGTAGTTGTTTCAGGGCGTTGGTCGCCATAGCGCCTCGCCACAAGGTAGGTTGGTCCGGATCGACGAAGAAACCAATCGAAAGCAGTTTCAGACCATATTTCTCAATCGGCTGGATTAGGTCCTTACCATCGAAATTGATGGCGATCGGCCGTTCATCCTCAACCTTAAGCATCTTTGGCACAGAAGGGCCGAAGATGTCAGTGTCCAACAAACCCACCTTCATGCCAAGCCTCGCCAGACCTACGGCCAGATTGACAGCCACGGTGGACTTCCCTACCCCACCCTTACCCGACGATACGGCGATGATATGCTTCGGACGCAGATAGGTTGTCCTCGGCTCTTCCTGGGCCGACGTCTCAGGAGCCTTGACGTTGACCGTGACATTGACATTCGGGCTGACCTCACGATGGATTGCCGCTTCCGCGGCCTTGCACACCGACTTGCTGAAAGGGTCAGGATTTTTCGGGAACACTAAGGAGAACGTCACGTTCATGCCGTCAATGCGCATGTCGTCATAGAGCATGGCGTTCTCCATGAGGTTCTTTCCGTTGCCAGGATATCTCACAGTCATCAAGGCATCATGGATGAGTTTTGGGTACAGTGTCATATTCTACTTGCTTTTCTTTATTTCCTTCACGACCTCATGATTATAGGAGCGGTAGTCATCCATCTGGATCTCGACCTCGGACTCCTCGAGCACGGCGTCATTAGTAAGACGGAAAGCGATGTACTTAATCGGGATGCCACGCTCAAGCCACATCTGTTCGTAATACGTGCGTATCTCCTTCAGTGCGGAGTCACTCACCTCAGAGGCATAGAGGTCATCAGTCTGCTCCACTATCTCAAGGTGGTTATGCTCCGCCATCGTCCGCGTGTAGGTGAAGAGGAAATTGCTGTCCGTCTTGAGACGTATGAGTCCTCCGTCTTTCAGGAAACGACGGTAGCGTTCCATGAAGAAAGTGGAAGTGAGGCGTTTCGTGGGTTTCTTCATCTGAGGGTCGCTGAACGTGAGCCAGATCTCGCTGACCTCATCACAGGAGAAGAGACTGTCGATACATTCGATGTTAGTCCTGAGGAATCCCACGTTCTTCATTCCGTCAGCCACCGCCTCCCGCGCCCCGTGCCACATACGCGCCCCTTTGATGTCAACACCGATGAAGTTCCTGTCAGGGAAACGTCTCGCAAGTCCAATGGTATATTCGCCCCTGCCACAACCCAGCTCAAGAACGATGTCCCCGTCATTACGGAAGAAATCAACGTTCCACCGGCCGGAGAGGGCGAAGCCTTCGTTTTGCAGCACGCCATAGGGACATTCCACAACCAGAGGATTGGCTGCCATGTCAGCGAATTTCTGCAGTTTGCCTTTGCCCATAACCAAGAGTTTCTGTATTACGGTTGCAAAGTTAATGATTATTTTTTAATTCCAAGCCCCCGAATGGCATTACTCCGGAAAAAAATAACCGCAATCAAACAAATCGTATCATATTTTTTTGTACCTTTGCGCACCAAACGTAAATCAAACTAAGTTATGCAAGCGAAAACAACTGTTTTATGTATCGTATCAGCCATCCTGGCTGGTTGTTCGGGAAAGACGGAAATCAATGTCGAGCCGTTCAGTTATTCCGATTCCACAGAGTACGCGAAGATAAGCATTGAGGGAGAACTCCCGACAGCCGATGACGAGGTGACACAAGCGATTCATGACACCTTATTATATATATTAGAGGAGCAGATGTGTTTCACCGACTATGAGGGCAACAAGTCACTTGAGCAATTCAGCGGCGACCGCACAGACCTCGCGAAACTTATCAACTATTATGGCGACGGACTGTCGGAGGTACTGAGCGGAATGTGCAAGACGGATGTGGAGTACCGCGACAACAACATACGTCAGAACGACATGCTGAGCGAGGACGAGAAGCAGCAGATGCTCAGCGACATCCCGTCATGGGACTATTCCGTGTCCCTCAGACTTGACACCGTCACATCCAAGTATGCGGTTTTCCAGAACTACACCTACCTCTATCAGGGCGGAGCACACGGCGGAGTGGCTGGCGCTGGTACGATCACGTTCGACATGAAGACGGGTAAGAGGTTCACCAATTTCTTCGACCGAGGCGACACCCATCGCATGCAGAAACTCCTACGCAACGGACTCATCGCCTATTTCAACGAGTGTGGCGACGAAGTCACCGACGAGAACCTCAACGACCACCTGCAAGTGTCACGCAACATCGTGCCACTGCCTTATGCCTACGCACCATACCCGAGCGAGGACGGTCTGGTGTTCACATACGCCCAGTATGAGATAGCATGCTATGCGGCAGGGATGCCTACGTTCACAGTCCCTTACCATGACCTGCTCCCATACCTCACCGACGAGGCGAAGGAACTCCTCTCCGACAAGATAGAGGAATAGCGTCAGCCTGACGTGTCCGGACATGTGACACCGCAAGGCACGAAGAGAGACTGATGCTACCTGCTCTGTGATGTGTACCGTCTGGCTTTCGCCATGACTGAGCAGCCCACTCATCTCAGCAAAGACCCACTGTTGCCTTCGCGGCAGAAGAACGGCTTGATGGAAGTTCCCATCAAGCCGTTCTTCCATCTCGCCGTAATGACAGCGCCACTTCCTACTATTGCGGATGCCTCCCTTGATTCGGCTCTGGTTGCCAGACTGCCTTTTGACGTAAGATTGCCTTACGCTCTTGAATGGCAATCCGTATCACCCATCTTGGCATAATGAGGAAGTGGCACTCGACCCACTTTGCTGAAGAGTTGGATTCCCACCGATTTAGGTTAAAAAAAGACAATTCGTTTGGTAGGATATGTTTTTTTTTTAACTTTGCGAGATAAAACCAAGGCGTTATGAGAAGTAAACTATTATTCGGGATGGTGCTCGCTCTGGCTTTCGCACCGTGCGGCGCACAGAGGAAATACGACTCCATGTGGAAAGACATAGAGAAATGCGTCAATGAGGACTTGCCACGTCAGGTCATCGACAAGTCACGGGAAATCATGGTCAAAGCGCAGAAAGAGGGCAATTTCCCACAGGAGATGAAGGCATGGGTGACGATGGTCGATGCACTGAGGGAACTCTCGCCCGACAGCATGAAGGTCGTCACGGCACCGGACTACAAGCACAGCGCCGCCAATGACGCGATGGCAAACGCACTACTTGCCTCAAGCATCACCCATAAGGACGACTCACTCAGGAAGACATACCTGAGTCGCGTCCTCGAGAACAAGGAAGTGCTGCTCAGGACCAACACCGACGGTTTCCTTCCGCTCATCACCAAGGGCGAGGACAGCAGGCTCTACGGTCACGACTTGCTGAGCCTCCTCACACGCTTCGTACTGAACATCGGACGTCTTTCCACGGAAGAGAAAGACAGCCTGGTCAGCGATGTCGCCCTGTTCTACAAGGAAAAGGGCAACAAGGAAGCATACACCCTCATGACACTGACGAGATACGGTCTGATAAGAAAACACGACCAACGCATGGACAGCCTGAAAGTCCTGTTGCAGGAAGCCAAGGGACTTGAGGCTGAATATGACGTTGCGCGGAAGGTCTATTCGGAGTTCCGCACTGACGACACAGACGAGAAGATAGAGTTCGTGAGGTGGGGCATCAATGAGTTCCCAGACAAAAAAGACTATTTCATCGAGATGGAGAAGGAACTCCTGCGTCCGTCATGCACGCTGTCATCGACACAGGACGCGCATTACGGTGGTGTGAAGTTCCCTATCGCCCTTCAGTACAAGAACATCGACGTCACCACGCTGGAAATCAGACTCTACAACGGGGAAGACAGCAATGACAGACTCAGGACGGACGGGAAACTCGTGGAGAGCCGTCAGTATGAGTTCGGCAAGGACTCCGCCAGCATGGCGCGACGGGCGAAGCGACTGCCCTTCAGCGGTGAGGTCAGAGACAGCCTGCTGCTGCCAGCAGAGAAATACGTGTTTGTACTGAAAGGTGCAGGTGATGAGTACGTCATACAGAAGGACCTGACAGACCTCGCCCCATTCATAGCGGAAATACCGGGCCGGGGGTGGGTGGCTTACGTGCTCAACGCCATCACAGGACTTCCGGTCAGCGGTGCCACGGTGACGGCTGAGTTCAACTCGGAGAAACTGAAACGCACGTTCACGACTGGCGATGACGGGACTGCCGTACTCGACCTGAGCCACGACAAGGCGCGGATGTGGCATGTAACCGCCCAGACAAGCAACCGTAACATCACAAGCACGAAGACGATATACACGGAGGAATATGATTATTCGCCGAGGTCAGACGAACTCCATGCCTTCATCTACCCTGACCGCAATATCTACCGACCGAACCAGAACGTCAACGTGGCAGTCGTGGCATATTCGCAGGACGGCGATGACTGCAGGGTCTATTCAAAGGACTCCATAGAGGTGACGCTGACGAACTACAACGGCTTCGACGCCAGCAGGAAAGTCATGCCGAACGCCATGGGCACCGCGTCATGTACCTTCGAGCTGCCTAAGGACGTGAAACCGGGCATGTTCAACTGTTCGGTCTTCGGAACCTCCGTGAACTTCCAGGTTGAGGAATATAAACGTCCGTCCTACTATCTGGTGGAGCAGGAAGAACTGATCAAAAGCGGCCTTGCCGCCGACAACAAAGACATCAGTTTCGGTGACACCGCGAAAGTCAGGCTACGCGTCCTCAGTTACTCCGGCGTGCCGGTGCAGAGTGCGAAGGTGGCATTCACGACCACGGTCAATACTGGCGAGAACTACTTCAGAGCCTACCATACGGAAGAGACGTTGCTCGACACGGCATTCACCGATGCGCAAGGCTTCGCCGAACTAACGATATTCATCGACCCTAAGCATGACGACAATGACCAGAGACAAAGGACGGTCAGATACCGCACCACCTACTCAGTCACCGACCAGTCGGGCGAGACCCATGACGGCAGCTATGGTTTCACCGTGTCACGACAGGGATTCGGACTGAGACTGGTAAGCAAAACTGACTGCATAGACCTTGCTGAACAGGACAAGGAGGGCATGGAAATCCACGTCACCAACATCGACGGCGTGGATGTGGATGCGGTTCTCGTGATGAATCCTCGCTACAGTCTGACTGACCCTGACTCGGCAGTCGTGGCTGAGGGTGGCTTCGAGCCGAACAAGTCGCTAATCATACCTCAGGTGCCGTCTGGTACATACACGCTCCGCGTCAGCGCCAACGACAGGAACGGCAACCTCATACAGGAGAAGATGGACGTGAGTATCTACTCCCATGACGTGAATGTCGTCAACAAGGGAGAACGGACGAGGTTCGCCAGGTCTTTCTGTCATGTCCGCGATAACGACTGTTCGGAGACAGAACCCGGCATCATCTACTTCTCACCGCAATACGACGGCTTACAGGTACACTGCCTCGTCATGGCGGAAGACAAACTCATCAAGGAGGAGGTCTTCGCTGCCGACCAGAGGCTCTACCGCCTTGAGTTCCCGTACAAAAAGGAATACGGTGCAGGTTTCATTGTCAGACTGTTCTTTGTGAAGAACGGCACTGTTGATATAAGAGGGGGTGAGTTCAACTACCGCCTGCCCGACAAGCGCCTCGACCTCAGCTGGAAGACCTTCCGCGACAGACTGACACCGGGTCAGAAAGAGACATGGACACTGACGGTCAGGACACCTGACGGAAAGCCGGTCGGCAGCGCCGGGCTCGTGGCTACGATGTACGACGCCTCGCTTGAGAGCATCTTCAAGCCTTGGTTCTACAATGAGGTGACACCACACTTCGGTCGTGACATCAGGCATCACAGCCTTTCAAGCCTTTCAAGCTGGAGCAGGCTTTACATGCACGTCGCAAAAGACCTGAAGTCATATAGCACGGACTTCCAGCGCAAGTTCAGCATGCTGACCCACTATTTCGGTCGCGGACTTCGTTTCAGGAGCGATGAGATATTCCACACCTACTCTCACGCCGTGCTGAGAGAAGTGAACGTGAGAGCGAAGGGTGCGGTTCCGACGAGCGGGCTCGCTGTCGAGGAGTTCGAAGGTCTTGGCATGGTGGCCGACGACAATGCCCTTCAAGGCAGGATAGCAGGGCTGAACATAGTGGAGAAGCCGGAGGCCGAAGAGGACTGGGCAAGACTGTCAGGCTACGGCCTGCCCCTTCCTCAGCCGTCGTCAGTACAGGCTGTCAGCATACGCAAAGACTTCTCAGAACAGGGTTTCTTCTTCCCTGACCTCGTGACAGACAAGAACGGCGACGTGGACATCAGTTTCACACTGCCCGAGAGTCTCACGGAATGGAGGTTCTACGGCATGGTGCACGACAAGGAGATGAACGGTGGCCGCATCGACGCCAAGGCTGTGGCGCGTCAGGAATTCATGATACGTCCAAACATGCCACGCTTCATCCGCGAAGGCGACAAAGCGACGATAGCCGCGACCATCTTCAACCAGACAGACCGACAACTCTCAGGCACAGCCATGCTCAGGCTCGTCAACCCCGACGACGACTCGACCATCACGGTGACTGAAGTGCCGTTCACCGCCGGAGCCGACTCATCGACCGCCGTCACCTTCCGGCTTCCGGCCGGCATCAAACAGCATGCCGGACTCGTCTGCGAAGTCACGGCAGCATCAGCCACCTTCGCCGACGGCGAACGCCACACGCTCGTCGTGCTACCAACCGACGAGACCGGCACAAAGCCGTTCACACCAAAGACCACCAACCTCTACGACATGGTCTTCAGCGCACTGGAGATGATGAGGGTCAGCGAAGAGGACAACACCGTCAGCCACGCCGCCTCGCTCTACGCCAACACCAAACTGAAGGAACTGCGCCGCACGAACGACTCCATCAGCACCGACAGCCTCGACTTCCACATCGCCCAAGCCCTCCGACGGCTGAGCGAACTGCAATACGCCGACGGCTCCTGGAGCTGGTTCGCGGGCATGGAAGGCAACTACCACATCACACTGCTCACCTGCGAGAACCTGGCGCGAACCGACTCCGTGGGCAAGGACTTGCTGGCGAAGGGGGTCGATTACCTCGACCAGTACGAACTGAGACGCTACAACGAACTCAGGAGACAGAAGAAACCATCGTTCACTCCGTCAGAGACGACACTGCACTACCTCCACATCCTCTCCATGATGCCGGAGCGGACACTGAGCAAAGACGTGAGGGAGATGTGCGACACATACCTCAAGGAACTGGAGAAACTGTCAGCCGGCCTGACCATCATGGGCAAGGCCGACGCCAGTGTCATACTCAGGCGCGACGGCAAACGGAAACCAGCCGACAAGTTAGTCAGGTCAGTGATGGAGTACTCGGTGTTCCGCGAGGGAATGGGACGCTACTTCGACACGAGGAAAGCACTCTACTCATGGCGCGACTACCGCATCCCGACCCAACTCGCCGCGATACGCGCACTGAGAGCAACGCCCGACACCCGTTTCCTGACACCCGACTACGCACACAGCGAAGAAGACATGCTCCTTTGGCTGCTCCGCCAGAAGCAAGTGCAGAAATGGGACAATCCGTCAAACACCGTTGACGTGGCAGACCTGCTGCTCAGCGTCTCCCCCGACAAAGGAGCCACCCCGCCGGACTGGGCCATAGCGACCGACGACTCCGCCTTCTTCGCCGACGGACTGAAGGTAGAGACGGTATTCGAAGGGAAGATGGACGTCGGCGAGACCGTAGAGATGGTAATCACCGTGACCGCCGACCGCGACATGGACTTCGTGAAGGTGACGGCACGTCAGCCCGCCTGTCTCGAACCGACCGAGCAACGTTCGGGCTACAGATGGTTGGGAAACCAGGGAGGCTACGTAGCACGGCACGACTCCTACACAGAACTCTTCTTCGACTCCTTCCGCAAAGGAGAGCACACGTTCCGTCTGAAGTTCCATGTAGAGCGCGAGGGCGAGTACCAGACCGGAGTGCCGGAGGTGACATGCACCTACTGCCCTGACTTCACATCAAAAGGAAAGTCGGACACCGTGACCATACCGAGCCACACCGCACGATGACCTCACGCCACGCCAGCAGCCGAGGCAACCACATCGCCCACCCCACGGCATGCCCACCACCGCAAAGGCGCGCACCCCTCAAGCGATCACATCACCAACGCAGACCCACAATCCGCCACATCAACCACCACACCTCCGCGACATCAACCACCACACCTCCGCCAAGTAACCACCACACCTCCGCGACACCAACCACCACACTCCCGCCAAAGACAGCCGTCCTTGGCGGGAGTTTCTTTGCGACTCCACCACAGACTCACCTTCCACCACGCACCGTCATGCACTCATCGGCAGAACGAGAAACGTCAGGGCATGACCAGACAAGCCTCGTCCATCCAGACAACAACGCACAGCAACTCATCACACAGCACACAATCGCCTTGGCAATCACTGTCACCAACCATGAATGGTTAGTAACGTTAGCGATGAAAGGTTAGTAATGTTTACTCTGAAAGATTACTAATGTTTCATCGGGAAGATTACTAATGTTTCCAAGTGATGATTACTAATGTTTCCATGATAAGATTAGTAACAGTTCACAATACGTATGCTCAAACTCGCAAGGAAGGAACTGGAGTCAGGTGAGGAGGACAAAGGATTCAGGCGAAATATTGACCATTCTTGTACATTTATTTTGCCAAATGAGGAAATTGTAGTAACTTTGTGACAAAATATGACAAAGGCAATGACTTTTCCCTTAAGGCTATTACTCGCCGCCATGATGTGCTTGCTCAGCGCCACGTATGCGGATGCTCAGATAAAGTCCTTATCTGAGCTGAAGTCTAACAAGAAATATCTCATAAAGAACGCCAATGGTTATGGTTACTGCATATACAGGGACAATCCGAACGCAGGCTATTACTACTATGACTACGTCACGCTCGGTGGCGCAACGGCAGAGCATCCGTCAGGGTGCATCGACCCGACCTACAAGAACAGCATCGACCCGAAGGACAACAACTGCCTTTGGTACATCCGCCCCGACGGCAAGGGGGCATACAATGTCATCAATGTGGGTCAGAGGAAATATCTGACGAACCAATACGTAACGTACTACGAGGGGTGGAACGAATACAGGTTCGAGGAGGAGGCTTTCTTCATCGACAGCGAGGTCTCCGCCCTTGAGATCACGGAAATCAGGGCCGGCGTATTCGCGTTCCGCGCCAAAGGTGTCACACGGGCGGACATGTATATGTGCGCGGCAAGCCAGTTGACAGAGCCGATAGCGACATGGACCATCGACGACCTCGGCAGCGAGTGGATGATTGTTGACCCGGACAACCCGGACACTCCTGATATACCAGACGAGCCGGACATTCCGGACACTCCAGACGAACCAGACGAACCAGACGAAGACCTCGGACCGCTCACGTTCTTCTATCTTTCCGACACCACGATGATGGCTTTCCCTGACAGTCTCATCATCAGCCGCGAGGAGGACGAGGACTTCATCTACCTCAACATGGAGGGCGACACGACATACACCATCGCCAAGAGTCACATCGTGAAAGAGACGGCGGAATATGAAGGGGAACTGCCCGTGTTCGAGAGTTTCAAATTCAACGACAAATTCAACGACCAGCTGCTCGAGGATGCGGAAGGCGTAATCGACAACGACTCCAACATCATCAGAGTGGCCGCCACCGTCATAGGCAAGCGGCTCATCCCTTCGTTCAAGAAACCTGACAACACCATTGTCTATTCGGACGGCGAGATACAGACAAGCAAGCATTCAAGCATGCGATTCGACAAGGTCAAGAGATACACGTTGGCGAACAGGGGCGAGTTCGTGTACAAGGTCGTGAAGACGCGAGACGAGGAATGGTATGTCCCGGAGCAGGGAGACACGTCAAGGTGGATAAACGAGAAGATAGAACTCCAGTCTGACTGGCTCTCAACGAACGCCGACACCAACAGACCCGGCGAGGAAGGACTGGAGAACCTGCTTGACGAAGACACCAACACCATATTCCATTCCACATGGGGAACGGACGAGCCGCACAAACGTCTCACATGGTACTCGGGCGCTTACTACGGTGACGGCATAAGCGAATGGCCTTACATCCAGGTATATCTTCCTGAGGCTGAGCACAAACTCAGTTTCAGCTACACCAACCGCAATTCGGACAACCGCTATCCAAAGGGCATCCTGGTCCAGGTCAGCAAGGATGGCAAGACATGGACAGACATAAGGAAGTTCACATACGAGGAAGACGGCATGACATCGGAGCCACTCGGCACGTGGACGAGCCCGGTGATGAGCATAAAGCAGAATTACTCATATGTACGACTTCAGCTGACAGACACATTCTACAAGAACTATTTCGTCCTGAGTGAGCTAAGTCTGTTAAGACAGGTCGAGAACCCCGACCGCGACACCACAGAGCATGACAGCATACTCATCCACCCGGCTGAATATGAGGGCTCAATGCAGCCATACGGAAGGAAGTACAAGGTCTATGTGGATTTTGCCACAGACCACTCCACAGCCGCATATCAAGTTCCGACCATCCGCATCAACACGTTCGACGGGACTATGATCTCATCGAAGTCACGCTACTGGGACGCAAGCTTTGAACTCGACGGAGCCGGTATATGGGAAGACATCAGGATAGACTCCATGCAGATCAAAGGGAGGGGCAACTCGTCATGGAGCAGCAGTCCGTACGCCAAGAACCCATACCGCATGAAGTTCCCTGAGAAAATCAAGCCGTTCGGACTGACGAAGGGAAAGAACTGGGTTCTTCTCGCCAACAAGCAGAGTGAGTCGATGACATCGAACGCAATCGCCATGAAGATAGCCGGCATGGTGCAGACCGCCGGATGCAACCATATGATACCTGTCGAGCTGTATATCAATGGCAGTTACCGCGGATCCTACAACTTCACGGAGAAAGTGGGGTTCGCCAACAACAGCATTGACCTCGATGACGAGAGCCATGCGGTGATGCTCGAACTCGACACCTATTATGACGAGGCATACAAGTTCACTGACACAAGCATGGGTCTCAAGGTCAATGTCAAGGAGCCCGAATGGGATGACACGGAATGCACATCGCAAATCACCTTCGAGGATGTCCAGAAACAGTTCCAGAAATTCGTCACGGCAGTGTCGGAGCGCGACCTCTATTACGTGAAGCACCTGGACATCGACAAGTTCTGCCGTGCCATGCTGGTGACCGACCTGACCCGGAACTGCGAATACAAGCACCCAAAGTCCTGGTTCCTCTATAACACCGACATCACAGCCGACTCACTCTGGGTATTCGGACCTGTATGGGACTTCGACTGGGCATTCGGCTACGATGGCACAAGCCAGTATTACCGATACTCAGCGACCTCAGACTTGTTCAACAGTATCTCTACCGAGAACAAAGGCGCTCCGTTCTTCCAGATACTTCTGCGGAGCAGCAAGTCGATCAAGAAGGCTTACTACAAACTCTGGACGAACTTCATCAATGACGGCAGGATGGAGCAGCTTCTTGAATACATCGATGACTATTATGAGTTCGCCAATCCGTCCTTCCAGCACAACGCATCCTCATGGGGTGACGGCTACAACTACGAGGCGGTATCCAAGCGTTCGAAAGACTGGCTGGCCCAACGAGCAGAATACATCTATTCCAACCTTGAGGAATATCCGCTTGAGGAAGGTGACATATTCGTTCCCGAAGAGGACCAGGATGCGCCAAACAGCATCGACCTCGTCAAGGAACTCACACGTCCGGTCAACGTGTATAACATGAGCGGTATCATTGTACGTCAGGGTGTTCCAGTCGCGACAGCCTTCGAGGGCCTGCCTTCCGGCATATACATCATGGAGGGGCGCAAGTTCTACGTTCGGTGATCGCATTCAGGCTCTGACTGATGAAGGATGTTCATGAGTCGCTTAGCACAAGGTCACGTTAAATCCCCATATCCACTTGTCTTTTCCGCGAATATCCGCCAAAATCCTTTGCTGTTAGGAAATAATTGCCTAA
>JAKSJE010000023.1 GCA_024398405.1 Bacteroidaceae bacterium | reverse complement strand
GGTAGGAAATATATGCGTTGAGCCATGAGAAAGGAATATCAGAAACCGATTGTGATGTCATTGCCTATGACCACCGACACCATGCTGCTCTCAGGATCCTACGAAGGCGAGAAAGGCGAAATCATTGACGAGCCAGGCTCCCAGGACGACTTCTCCGCCAAGGAGAACGGCTTAGGTGGGTTGTGGTAGGGAGAGAGGTTCCCTCCACCGCCGCCGCATCATCCGCGCGGAGATGCCGCGTCAGTGGACCGCACCGGACAACTGCTGGCGGCCATACTGCCGCCTGAGCCACGCATACACAGACGAAGGACTGCATCAGCAATGACTGATGCAGTCCTTTTGGATGTACGCTGTCCGCTGAGTTGCTTCGGTATCGCTTCTCAGGCTCACACTTCTTCCGCTGCCAGCCATGACTGTCAGGTGTGGGGCAATCCGCGGACGGGTGGGCTGACCTACTTCGTACCGGCCTTGAGGGTGTTCATCATGAGTGAGCAGATGGTCATGGGACCCACTCCGCCTGGAACCGGTGTTATGTATGAGCACTTAGGCGCTACCTCGTCGAACTTGACGTCGCCGCACAGGCGGAAACCTTTCGGCCGGGTGGCGTCAGGCACTCGTGTGGTGCCTACGTCGATGACCACGGCTCCTTCCTTCACCATGTCTGCGGTGACGAACTCTGGTTGCCCTATGGCCGCTATGATGATGTCGGCCTGACGGCATTCCTCCTTGAGGGTCTTGGAGTGGCTGTGGCATACGGTGACGGTGGAGTCGCCTATGTGCTTCTGTATCATGAGCTGGGCCATCGGTTTGCCTACGATGTTAGAGCGTCCGAGGATGACGCATTTCTTGCCGGAGGTCTCGATGTGGTAATGTCTGAGGAGTTCCACGATGCCGTTAGGCGTGGCTGAGATGAAGCATGGGAGTCCGAGGGCCATCTTGCCTACGTTGACCGGGTGGAAACCATCGACGTCTTTGTCCGGGTCAATGGTCTCGATGACTTTCTGCTCGGAGATATGGCGGGGTAGGGGTAGTTGTACGATGAAGCCGTCGATGTCGTCATCGTGATTGAGTTCCTGTATCTTGTCGAGGAGCTCCGCCTCGGTGACATCGTTCTCATAGCGTATGAGTGTGGACTTGAATCCGCACTCCTCACAAGCCTTGACCTTATTGGCCACATAGGTCTCGCTGCCTCCGTCATGGCCTACGAGTATGGCGGCGAGATGTGGGCGTTTTCCGCCGTTGGCGATAATCTCCTGGACTTTCTCTGCTATGCCGAGCTTTATCTCGGCTGCGGTTTTCTTTCCGTCTATCAGTGTCATGGTGGTGAACTAAATATGAAGTGACAATTAATCTTGATTCCTGACTGTTTGTGTCTATTTCCTTCTCATCATCCTCGCCATGTTGGGACCCGTCATCATCCTCATCATCTTGCGCATCTGCTCAAACTGCTTCGTGATGCGGTTGACTTCGTCGATTGACGTGCCGCTTCCCTTCGCGATGCGCATCTTGCGACTGGTGTTGAAGCAGTCGGGATGCTCACGCTCGTATGGCGTCATGCTGCCTATCATGGCTTCCACGGCTTTGAAGGCGTTGTCGTCGATGTCAACATCCTTGAGGGCTTTGCCCACTCCCGGTATCATGGAAGCGAGGTCTTTGATGTTGCCCATCTTCTTGATCTGCTGTATCTGCTTGAGGAAGTCGTTGTAGTCGAACTTGTTCTTCGCTATCTTGCGCTCGAGTTTCTTGGCCTCCTCCTCGTCGTACTGCTGTTGCGCGCGCTCCACGAATGAGATGATGTCGCCCATGCCGAGTATGCGGTCGGCCATGCGCGCTGGGTGGAAGACGTCAAGCGCCTCCATCTTCTCGCCCGTTCCGACGAACATGATGGGTTTGTCAACCACGGTACGTATGCTGAGCGCGGCGCCGCCACGGGTATCACCGTCGAGTTTCGTGAGCACCACGCCGTCGATTTCCAGGCGTTCGTTGAATGTCTTCGCGGTGTTGACGGCGTCCTGACCGGTCATGGCATCGACCACGAGCAGTGTGTCGTCAGGGCGGACAGCGGCTTTGATTTGCTGTATCTGTATCATCAGCTCCTCGTCGATGGACTGTCGTCCGGCCGTATCGACTATGACGGTGTCGTAGCCTTTCGCCTTCGCCTCCTGAATGGCATTGAGAGCCACCTGCACGGGGTCTGTGGCGCCGAGTTCCATGTGGATAGGCACCTGCACCTGTTCTGCAAGTACCCTCAGTTGCTCCATTGCAGCCGGACGGAACGTGTCGCAGGCAGCGAGGAGCGGCTTGCGGTGGAGCCGGGTCTTGAGGAGAAGCGCGAGCTTACCGCTGAGCGTGGTCTTGCCGGCGCCGTTCAGACCTGCCATGAGAATGACGGACGGACGGCTGGTGAACCTCAGCTCAGTGGCCTGACCGCCCATGAGAGCGGTGAGCTCATCATGGACTATCTTCACCATCATCTGGCCAGGCTTGACGGCTGTGAGGACATCCTGACCTAAGGCTTTCTGCTTGACGTTGTCGGTGAACGACTTCGCCACTTTGTAGTTGACATCGGCCTCCAGCAATGCCTTGCGGACATCCTTCAAGGTCTCTGCAACGTTGATCTCGGTGATTTTACCTTCACCTTTGAGTATTTTAAACGACCGCTCAAGTCGTTCGGATAGGTTTTCAAACATCGGGTTGTATCTTGATTTAGTTGTTTATGTCAATGCCATGTCGGTCACGGTGTCCGTCGCATCATTGGCGTCCGTCACCTGGTCTTCGCTCCCTTGTATATCAGGAATGCGATCATGGCCACCACAAGTGCGATTGCCGTGTAGCCTATGATATGGCTGTAGTGGGATATGGTGGCGATGAGTGTGTCCTTATCGACCGCCTTGTGGCAGGCCACACCGATGAGGACGAGGATGGTGTTCCACAACGCCGCGCCGAGGACGGTGAAGACCATGAAACTCCATATGTTCATGCGTGACAGCCCGGCGGGGATGGATATGAGCTGGCGTATCGCCGGAATCATCCGTCCGATGAGCGTGCTGACGGCGCCGCGTCTGGCGAAGTAGGCCTCAGCTTGCTCCACCTTCCCGGAGTCTATCAGGCACATGTGCCCGAACCTGCTGTTGGCGAAGGCATAGACGATGGGGCGCCCGAGCCAGACGGACAGTCCGTAGTTGATGAGGGCACCGAGCAGGGCACCGAACGTTCCGAAGAGAATAATCATGGGGATGGTCATCTTGCCGTCGGCACATGCCATGTAGGCGGCAGGTATCATGACCACTTCTGAGGGAAACGGAATGAACGAACTCTCGATTGTCATGAATACGACAATCCAAAAATAATCCAGGTTGTCAAGGGCTCCCTGGGACAGACTGACTATAAATTCTTCCATAATTCACTGCAAAGGTAGGAAAAAATAATGAACATCGGAAATTTTTTGCTAACTTTGCAGCATGAATCAGATTAATATTGACAAGTCATACACGTTTTTCCCACAGGATGCTGACATCGACTTCATAGCGGAGGGACATAGATATATATATAAAGGTGTTGAGGAGTTCATATCCGTCAGCACTCTGTATTCCCGGTTCTTCAAGCAGTTCGACGCCTTGGCTGTGGCAAGGAGCAAAGCCCGCTACAGCAGCAAGACCGCCGAGGAGTTCATCGAGGAATGGGAATATACAAGGGACAAAGCCTCCTCCGTAGGCACCTTCATGCACAAGCAGATAGAAAGCATCATCAACGGATGGCCCGTGGAACTCGCTCTCAACTATGATTTCATCGGCCAGTTCATGGAGAAGCACGAGACCATCGGCATAGAGCGTGAGATTGCCTATTTCAATTCGTTCAGGAAGACGTTGCAGGCCGTTCCTTTCCGTACAGAGTGGTGTGTGTTCGACCCCGAGTATAAAGTGGCCGGAACTATAGACCTCATCTGCAAGAACGCCGACGGCACATACGAGATGTATGACTGGAAACGAAGTCAGAAGATAGACCCCGCAGCCAAGGGATATAATGGCTGCAAGGGCCTCAACGGTCTCGAGTCCGTGGACGATACCCCGTACTGGCACTACGTCCTGCAACAGAACACCTATTGCTATATCCTTGAGAGGAACTATGGCGTCAGAGTGAACGGTATGCACCTTGTGGTGCTCCATCCCGACTATTCAGGCTATAAGGTCTTCGACGTGGGCCACCGCCCTGACTTGGTGGAGACGATGCTCAAAAGATACAAGGGATGACCTTGCCGTTCCGCCGCAGGACGTTGATGAGGGTCATGCCGCTACAGGATTCTGATGTTGATGGTGTGGTCCTTGACCGGCTCTTCGTAGTCGATGGTCTTCTCGCGCGTGAATGACGTGGTGTGCAGTACTGACGTGAGTATTGAGTTGTTGTCTGATGGCTCCGTCTGGTGTATCTTGCCGTTGTTGAAGTCGATTCTGACTGTCTTGTCTATGGTGGCCTTGCTTCCGCTTATCTTGATGTCACGTCGCTCTTTGGTGAAGGGGTCGAGGCTGATTGCCAGTGGGGTCTCCACGGATGAGGTGAATGTGCATTTGTTGATGGTGGTGACGTGGTCCATGTAGGTGATCTCGTCTGGCTCCACGATTATCGAGAATGAGAGGAAGATGTTTCCGTCGTTCATGCGCAGGCGTCCTTTGATGAGTAGTTTGTCGTCAGACAGCATGAAGTCCGGGTCGCCTGCCGGTTGTGCGTTGACTTTGTGTCCTTTGGTGTTGTACCATCCTATGAGATTGCCGGTGTTGTATTTTCTGAAAGGCACCATCATGTTGTTGGCGTCGGCCGACAATGGTGTGAAGTAGCCGGTGTAGTCTCTCAGCCCGTCGCTCCATCCGAAGGTGAAGAAGAGTTTGTCAGAGAGGAACCTGAACACTTTCTGGCATGAGAAGTACTTTGCCCCTCTGTGTTCTGATACGAAGTCGCGCCATCGTGTCGGTTGCAGTCCGTCGGTCGGCATCGTCTTGTGCATGAGTGATGTCATCATGACCCTGTGCGCCTCGACTCCCATGCGCCTTGCTCCCACGTCGGGACGTAGTAGCCATGAGCCGTCAGGCGTGGTGTGCTGACGTCTCTCGATCTGGCTCACACATGCTTCCTCGAGCATCAGTGCGTCGGGGTCGCGGAGAAAGCAGGACATGGTTGAGTAGGACGTGACTTGGTCGTAGAGGAACAGGCTCCAGTCGTTGCCGTTGGGCATGGCCAGCTCTCCGTCGGGCAGGGCGAGCCATTTCAGCACCTTGTCCATGACCTTCTGGTTGTTGTGCATGAGCGCGTTGGTCTTCCACCTCTCCTTGCCGATGACTTTCAGTTGGAAGAGCCGTAGCGCCAGAGCCGACTCTCCGAGTTCCTGCATCACGACGTTCTGGTAGCTGGAATGGAAATAACCGTGGTTCTGTAGCGTATAGTCCTGATAGAGGTTGGCGCCTACCCATAAGTCGGCCACCGTCCGGGAGTCGTAGTCAGGGTCGATGACCGTCGCATCGAACTGGTCCTCGGGATGCGAGTAACTGTTGATGGCGAATTCCCTGAGCCGTCCGAACCATCTGTCGGCCAGTGAATCATCCGGGAACAAGCCTAACGCGGCAGCGAGGACGTTGGTCTCCCAGCCGTTCTCCTCGGCTTTCGTGTCGCCGTTGAATCCGGTCGGGATGGTGCGCTCAAGCTCGTAGTCGCATTCAGCCTTGAGCACATTATATATATAATGTATGTCATCCGTGGTCAGCTCATCCCATTGCAGGTAGGCGGAGAAAGCCATTGAGAACGCCCATAGCGATGATTCCCATACATGGTCCTTGTCGCTGACTGAGCCCCAGTACCTTCCGTCAGTGCATTTGGTGAGACGGTTGGCTTTATGTGTGGAATAGGAGTATCGTAGTGACTTCAGTGCCATGTCCTTCTCGCCAATGTATGCCGCTATCATGGATAGGTCGGCATTGGTCCTGACACCTTTCTCGTCGCTCGCACCGGAGTGCTCCCCGTTGAAATAGGAGCCGTTGAACTGTGCTGTGAGGTACGGACGGAAGTTCCGTAGCATCAGGTCGCATCTCTCCTCGATGCCCACGGCCCACAGACAGCCGCCCATTGCCAGCAGCCCAAGGGTGAGGACAACCCTACTGAGGAATGACCGGTATGATTTTGCCATCTTTGTCGAATCTCATTCTGTCAATACATACCTCACGATGCCAGCCCGGACCCTTGTCACGCTGGATGTAGTCTTTGTTGATACGGTGATAGACGATGTACCATTTGTCCTTGCCGTTGACTTTCAGCACGGAGTTGTGAGCCGTGCCGTAGATCTCCTTCTCGGGTCTTTGCTGGAGTATGATTGGCTGTTCCGCCACCGTGATAGGTCCCAGTGGGTTGTCCGCCGTGCCGTATGCCACATGGTAATTAGGGCTGCCGGTGTCATCGACGCTCCACAGGAAATAGTAGATTCCATTGCGGTAGAACACATACGTGCCTTCACGATAGGCGTAGTCTTTGAGGGTTCCGCCGCGAGGGGTTAGTACTTTCGTGGTGCCGGGCACGAGACTGACCATGTCGTCGCTGAGTTGTGCCCCGGCCATGTAGCCATTGCCCCAGTAGATGTAGTGCTTTCCCGACACGGGGTCGGTGAAGACATCGACGTCAATCTGTTGTCCGCCCCTTACGCCTTCCGGCAAGTCGCTGATGAGCGGTCGGCCGGAATCGACGAACGGACCGAGTGGGTCGTCGGCTACGGCGACGCCAATCTCCTTGCGCTTCCCGGCGTCCGCACTGAAATAGAAGTAGTATTTATAGGAGCCGTCAGCCTGTCTGACTTCCTCGATTGCGGGTGCCCAGGCATTGCCCTTCGCCCACGGTACCTGCTCGGACCTGACATCGAGCATCATGCCTTCGTTCGTCCAGTTCCTGAGATTCTTCGACGAGAATACCTGGAAGTACCAGCCGCCCCATCCCGGATGGCCGTCGGTGGTGGAGTAGATGTAGAAACGTCCGGTCTTCCGGCTGTGCAGCACTTCAGGGTCGGCATGGAAGTCGGGCAGGATGGGGTTCTGTGCGATGGATACGTCTGACAGGGTTGTCGCGAGCAGGAACAACGCTGTAGTGAGTAAGTTCTGTGTTCTCATCTTGATTGTTGGTTATTAGGTTTTCGGTTATTATGGTTGTCGGTTGATGGTAGTTGGTTATCGGCTGCCGGTCGTGGGTTGAGGGGTGTCAGCCGTCTTGGTCCTGACGATGTCGAACAGATATGTCAGTTTCAGGCTGATGGTCCCATGGGCCGACCTGCCGAAGAAGCCTTTTTTGCTGTTGTCGAATATATCACCTAATCCGTAGTAGTAACGGGCGCCGAGTATGAAATGTCCGATGCTGCTTGAGTGTTCGATGCCCAGTCCTGCCGTGATGCCGTAGTCAACCTTGTTGTCGATGTCCATGCCGTACTGCTCTGTGATGTTGTTCGGCCTGTGGTCCATGGTGAACGGCTCGCTTTTGTGCTCGGTGTAGTTGAGTGCGTATCCGAACTGCGGACCAGCCTCGAAGACGAATTTGCAGCCTTTCCGCTCGCGCCCCCAGCCTAATTGCATCATCAATGGTATCTGGATGTACGGGATGGTCCTGTGGTATGTGTCTGTGGAGTTCTCTATGTTCTCTTTCCATCCGAGCTGTGTGTAGTTGACCTCGCCTACGAGACCACAGATGCAAGTGAAGTACTTCTCCGAGATATACCTTGCCGCCACACCGAAGGTCGGTCCGAAGAGCATGTCCTGCTTGATGGAGGGCTGGAAGGTCATCGTGTTCATGACCCCGCCTCCGGTGACGCCGACGGCGAAGTCGGTGCGTCTGTCTCCCACTTGGGCGTTGAGCGTAATGTGCGAGAGAGCCAGTAGGATGTATGCGGCGAATCGTCTCATGGCTCAGAGTGTGGTGACTGAGATCTTTCCACCTGAAGTGTACTCGATGAACATCAGTGAGTTGTTGATGTAACCAGACGTGAAGTCTTTCCGCGTGAATGACATCGGGTTCTGCAGAGCCTTCGACGACAGACGGCTTGCCTTTTCCCTGAATTTGTCACCCTGCTCATACATGTGCTGTATGAAGAAACGTCCGACATCGTAGCCGAGTG
Organism: Bacteroidaceae bacterium; assembly: GCA_024398405.1. GTDB lineage: Bacteria > Bacteroidota > Bacteroidia > Bacteroidales > Bacteroidaceae > Colivivens. The sequence goes on along the minus strand of JAKSJE010000023.1, from coordinate 17,009 downwards.
TGCCGAATCGCGGGAATGTGGCATACTGCTCCCTGTGGAACCTGTTCTTGAACAGCGCGGAGAACGCGATTGACTCGTAGTCTGTTGGGTTGCAGAAGAAGGTGCTGAAGAACGAGCAATTGTACATGGCGAACTGCACCGGGAACTGAGGTGCGAACGCCTGCCACTCGTTCCATCCGAGGATGGTTATGTCCTCAGAAGGTACGTTTACTTTGTTGAGTTGTCTGATGAGTGTCTCGAAGCCTTGCTGCGTGCTTGACAGCGGTATGATGACGTTCTTCTTGCCCTTGGCGAACAACGTGCTGTCCGTGTCGAACTCAACCTGCCCGGCTTGTTTGTATCTGATGCCGTTCCGTGTGAGGTAGTTCTTGATGGCATTGGCCGTGGCGCTCTGGTTCGATTGGTTGTCCACGGTGACGAATATGATGTTGGCGGATGAGAATCGACGTGAGATTTCGGCGAATATCCTGTCGTTGCGAGTGGATATCTTGCTGTTGACCTGGAAAACCCCAGGCGCACCATTGACGATATTGTCGGATGAGGAGAGTGGGACTACATGCGTGATGGCGTGCCGGTTGCAGAATCGTGTCATACGCGTGATGTTGTCAGGGTCTTTGGGACCGATGACGAGGTTCATCGTCTGAAGCTCCGGCTTGGCAAGCACCATGTCCATGTCATCCTCGTCGTAGGCATACACATTGATGCTGATGCCTTTGCTCTTCATCTCCTGAACGGAAAGCAGGAATCCCTCGTAGAAGTCAATCATGGTGCATGCTTCCTTCGATTTCCTCTCGCTGCTGAGTCCGTATGGCAGTATGACCGCTACCCGCAGTTCCTTGAGCATCGTGACCTCAGGCTTAGGCTTGGCGGCCTCCATCATTCCGGCGATCTCCGTCTGGCTGTGGGGTATGCACAGTTCCGTGTTCTTCTTGATTTTGTCGCCTTCAATCAATGGATTGGCTTTCCTCAGCTCGTCAACTGTCAGGCCGAACTGTCGGGATATGCTGTACAAGGTCTCCTTCTTCTTGACGAGATACGTCTGTTTGCACTGTGGGATGCTGATGACTACGGTCGGAATCCTGATGGTCTGTCCGGCTTTGTAGATGTCTCCTAACTCAGGGTTGGCGCTTCTGATCTCATCGACGGTGACTCCGTTCTCACGCGCGAGACTATATAAGGTCTCGCCGGCCTGTATCACATGGTCCTTATATGTCTTTGTCTGTGCATCTGCCATCATGGCAATGATGAGGAAACAGACCCAGAGGGCTATTTGACGTCTCATTTCTCCTTATTCCGTTAGAATGTTACACTTTCGGATGACAAAGTTAATGAAAATTCAAGACAAATTCGTAAATTTGCGGAAAAATTGTGTGAATATTGATATGAAGTCAACGAAAATCTCCTATCCGGCCATGTTTTTCATGGTTATCGCCACGTTTCAGTTTGCGTTTCCTCAGGATGCGCTAGCCGATGATTTCTACGACATCAATCCCATGGTGACCTGTGAATATCAGGATACGACCATGGCCATAGTGACAGATACGGTATCTTTCGGCGGCTCTGTCTATTGTGAGGCGCCGGCGACGATTCGCTGTACCGGCAACGTGGAGTACGACGAGGAGAAATTCACGACTTGCATCTGTGAGTGGAAAATCTCGGCGTCGAAAGACGGTAGCACCACTTTGATACTCGACCGTCACGATGAGGACGTGGAATACATCATTGACGCTTCCGGCAGTTATCAGGTCGTGTTCTCCTATACGCTTATTGACACTGACGGACTGACGTATTCGTTGGAGACGGAACCCGCCACCATAACCATCAAGGAGTCGCAACTTGATTGTCCTGACGGCTTCTCTCCCAATGGCGACGGCACTAACGACAAGTTCAAGATGACGAAGTTCCAGTCCATCGTGTCGCTTGAGGGCGAGATATATAACCGCTGGGGGCAGGTGCTTCATACGTTCACGCTTGACAACATCCGTGATGGTTGGGACGGCTACTACAGAGGCAAGGTGGTCAAGGACGGCGGGTATATCCTGAGAATCCACGCCAAGGGAAGCGAGGGATACGAGTATAACATCAAAAAGGTAATAAATGTCCTCAAAGGATACAGAGAAAACAAAGAATAGCATCGTAGTCATCGGCGCCAGGGTCAACAACCTTAAGAACGTCGATGTCACAATACCGAGGAACAGTCTTACCGTCATCACCGGCCTGAGCGGGAGCGGCAAGTCGAGCCTTGCGTTCGACACTATTTACGCCGAAGGGCAGAGGCGGTACATTGAGACGTTCTCTGCCTATGTGCGTAATTTCCTCGGCGGAATGCAGAGGCCTGATGTCGATAAGATTACCGGGCTCAGTCCTGTCATCAGCATCGAGCAGAAGACGACTAACAAGAATCCTCGCTCTACGGTCGGCACAGTGACTGAGATATACGACTTCCTCCGTCTGCTCTACGCCAGGACCGCAACGGCTTATAGCGATGCCACTGGAGAGAAGATGGTGAAATATACAGAAGACCAGATACTCGACTTGATTCTCAGTCAGTTCGCCGGGCGAAAGGTCTTCATTCTTGCTCCTTTGGTCAAGAACCGTAAAGGTCATTACCGTGAACTCTTCGAGAACGTGCTGCGGAAGGGCTATCTTCATGTCCGTGTCGATGGTGAGATAAAAGAGGTGTCCTCCGGCATGAAACTCGATCGTTACCGCAATCATGACATAGAGGTCGTGGTCGATCGGCTGTCTGCCAATCCGAAAGACTCCGACCGTCTCGTGAGCAGCGTGGCGACTGCCATGCGACTCGGCGATGGTGTCATGATGGTCCTGGACAAGGAGTCGGGGACGGTCAGGCATTATTCCCGCCGCCTGATGTGCCCTACGACCGGGAACAGTTATCGTGACCCGGCACCCGGCAATTTCTCGTTCAACTCTCCGCAGGGCGCCTGCCCGTGCTGCAACGGACTGGGATATGTCAGCCTCATTGACGAGGACAAACTCATGCCTGATCGCTCGTTGTCTGTCCATGACGGCGGACTCGCTCCGCTTGGCAAGTTCCGCAAGACCATGATATTCTGGCAACTCTCCGCCTTGCTTGAGCAATTCGGCTGCGACATCCATACGCCTATATCCGAGTTGCCTCACGAGGCCATACACCAGATTGTCTATGGCAGCCAGAACCGGTTGCGCATACCGGCTGCTGTGATAGGGCAGAATAACGACTTCTATACCAATTACGAAGGCTTGGCACGATACATCCGCCAGCTTCTTGAGACCGAACAGACCTCATCTGCTCAGAAGTGGGCCGAGTCGTTCGACTCAGTCTGTGAATGTCCTGAGTGCCACGGGCAACGGCTCAACAGCGAGGCGCTGCATTTCCGCATCGGTGATATGAACATCGCACAGCTGTCGTCTCTTGACATACAGGAACTCTATGACTGGATGGGTCATGTCAACGACTATCTGACAGGTATGCAACGCAGGATCGCGGAGGAGATAGTGAAGGAGATCAGGACTCGTCTGTCATTCCTTCTTGACGTTGGACTTGACTACCTTTCCCTCAACCGTGCCACCATGACCTTGTCGGGTGGTGAAAGCCAGAGAATACGTCTCGCTACCCAGATAGGCGCCAAACTGGTCAATGTGCTCTACATCCTCGATGAGCCGAGCATCGGCCTTCATCAGCGTGACAACGACCGTCTGATAAAAGCCCTCAAGACCCTGCGTGACTCCGGCAATACCGTGATTGTCGTGGAACACGACCGTGATATGATGCTCAATGCCGACTACATAGTTGACATGGGCCCTTTGGCCGGCAGGAAGGGGGGCGAGGTCATCTTTCAGGGCACGCCAGAGGAGTTGATGAAAACCGACACTCTCACCGCCCGGAGCCTCAGGGAGGATCCGCTGAAGGCCAAGGCTGTTGACGGAGAAGGCGACTCAAACACTCAGCCGTCCTGCATGGCTGAGGCGGCTACCGCGTTACTGACCGTCCGGGGGTGTCGTGGCAACAACCTGAGAAACGTGGATGTGACGTTGCCTTTGGGCAGGTTGATATGTGTGACTGGTGTCAGTGGCTCAGGCAAGTCATCGTTTGTCAATGACACGCTCTGTCCGATACTCTCACAGAAGTTCTACCACTCACTTCGGCCGCCGTTGGAATATGACTCGGTCGAGGGGATTGAGAACCTCAATAAGGTAGTGACTGTCGATCAGTCACCGATAGGACGTACTCCGAGAAGCAATCCGGCTACTTACACGGGGGTCTTCTCCGATATCCGAAACATATTCTCTGTTCTCCCGGAGGCTCAGGTACGGGGATACAAACCGGGACGATTCTCGTTTAACATCGCTGGCGGACGTTGTGAGACGTGTGGTGGCAATGGCTATAAGACCATTGAGATGAATTTCCTGCCTGATGTGTTCGTACCTTGCGAGACTTGTCACGGCAAACGTTATAATCGTGAGACTCTGGAGGTGCGCTTCAAGGGAAAGTCGATAGCCGACGTGCTTGACATGACCATCAACCAGGCTGTGGAGTTCTTTGAGAACCAACCTGTGATTCTGAACAAGATCAAGGTGCTGCAGGAAGTGGGTCTGGGGTATATCAAACTGGGACAGTCTTCCACCACTTTGTCAGGAGGTGAGAGTCAGCGCGTCAAACTCGCCACCGAACTCAGCAAGCGCGATACCGGCAAGACGATGTATATACTCGATGAGCCGACTACAGGCCTGCATTATGAGGATATCAAGGCTCTGATGGTCGTGTTGCGCTCCTTGGTTGACAAGGGCAACACCGTCGTTGTCATAGAACATAACACCGATGTCATCTGCCAGGCTGACTACATCATCGACATGGGACCTGAGGGAGGTAGCCGCGGCGGACAGATAGTTGCCCAGGGTACTCTCAGTCAGATTAAGGAAGCGAAGAGGGGTTACACATATAAATGGCTGTGAACCCTTCTTGCGCCTATGTGGTTATCTGAACCATTCCTTGGCTTTGTCAGCCGCTGCCTTGACCACATCGTTGTCAGCGCAGCAACTTAGTGTCGCGACCGCCAATGCCAGGACTGACGCATCGTCTGCAAGACCGCCGGGCAGGATGTCTGATATGGCGTCAATAGGCGCTATGAAATAGCCCAACGCTCCGATGATGGCCGTGATCTGAGCCGGTGTGGCCTTCTTCTGTTTCATGGCGTAGTACAGTTTCAGCGCGTCAATGATAAGTCTCACGCCTCCTTTCTTGCTGAACTCCTTGATTTTGCTCCATAACCCGTTCTCTGAATACGACGGCTCGTATTCCCGGTTGTCGGTGGCTCCTGGCTGGCTCATGGTGATGCTTATGGTTTTGTGTATTTGATTGACTTCAGGTTGTCATCTGATGAACTTGTCCCATAGAAGATGGTATATCTGCCGGGAAGCGAACGCATCGTGTTGCTCTCTGTGTCGAAGAACTCGAATGCGTCATCATCGAGCTCAATCTCCGTCTTCTCCGTCTGTCCCGGGGCAAGGGTGACGCGCTGGTATGCTTTGAGCGTCTTCAGAGGCCCTTCGGTGTCAGAATCCTTCTTGATGTAGATCTGTATCGTTTCCGTCCCGGTCATCTTGCCTTTGTTCGTCACGCTGACAATGACCTTGTCTCCTTTGACTTTTGCCTTGCCGATAACGAACTGGGTATAACTCATACCATATCCGAATTCCCATAAAGGGTCGCCGTGGAAATATCGGTAGGTGCGCCCTTTCATGTCATAGTCGAGGAAATCCGGTAGCTGATCAGTAGAGCGGTAGAAGGTGACAGGCAGTTTTCCGCATGGGTTGAAGTCACCGAAGATTACGTCAGCCAGTGCCGTCCCACCTGCCTCACCACCATACCAGGCCTGAATGATGGCGTCTGCGTTCTGTGTCTCAGGCACCATGGCGACCGCACAGCCGGAACAGTTCACGAATATGACCTTACGTCCTGCCTTGTGCAGTAACTCGACTACGTCATGCTGTACTTTCGGGAGGTCGATGTCGGTCCTGTCACCGCCCTTGAAACCGGGATGGCTGACGAGCATCTCCTCGCCTTCGAGTGCAGGTGAGATGCCGCCCATGAAGATCACGGCGTCAACATCGGCGGTGGCTGAGAGAATCTGTGCGTCCGTATAGGACTCTTTCTTAGCCGCGTCGAATGCGAGCACCGCATGTCCGTCGGTCTGTGAATAGTCAAGCTGGATGTCGTAGCGATGTCCTTTCTCCACATGGAGTGGCAAGGCCTTCTCACGTATATCGTCAATTGAGGCTGACCAGTCGTTCAGGAGGGTGTCTTTGTTGACGATTACGCGCAGTCTGTCGGTATATCTTATAATAAGGTGTATGTCATCGGTCTTGTCTGCATACATGGTACCTGAGTATCGTGCTGAGAAGTCCGAGATGTTCACGCCCTGTGAGAACGAGGTCGCTCCGCTGTTGTCGAATGACAGTCTTGTCCTATAGTTGCCGAGCTTCACTGGCTCTCCTTCGAGATTCGGGTTGTTCCAGTATTGTGCGTTCATGCCTACCCTGCGTCTTCCGTCACGTATCTTGTTGTACCAGTCCTCTGACATGTCACGCGTCACATGTCCACATGCCGGAAGGTACACCACGTTGTCATCACCCACCTTCTGACGTATTCCGTCAAGGAGCGTGACTGTATGTGCCGGATAACCGTTGTAGTTGCCCCACAGCATGACTGAGTCGTTGGCGTTAGGTCCGAGGACCGCCACTTTCATGCCTTTCCTGAGCGGCAGGGTAGGGGAGTCGCCCTCTCCGTTCTTGAGCAGTACGATTGACTCACGAGCGATGTCGAGAGCGAGTTGTCTATGTCTGGGCGATGAGATCACCTCCGGACCGATGTTCCGCCATTCCACCAGATCGTCTGAGTCGAAGTCTCCTAACTCAAGACGTCCCTCAAGCAGACGGATGAGGCTCTTGTCTATGTCTGCCTCGCTGACTTTGCCCTGAGCCACTGCTTCCGGGATGGTCAGTCCGAAGGTGTTGCCGCATTCCACGTCGGTTCCTGAGAGTATGGCCTTCGACACGGCGCTTTCCTTGTCTTTGAGGATTCCATGACCTCGGGGCGGCACGTTCCAGAAGTCGTTGACAGCCCAGCAGTCGCTGGTGACAAGCCCTTTGAATCCCCATTCCTCACGAAGGATATGCTGGAGCAGTTTGTCGTTGCCGCAGCAAGGCTCGTCTTCCAGTCGCTGATAGGCACACATGACCTCGCGTACCTTACCGTCCTGAACCAGGGACTTGAAGGCAGGGAGGTATGTCTCCCAGAGGTCGCGTGGCGATACTGTCTCGACATTGAAGTAGTGACGGTTCCATTCCGGTCCGCTGTGTACGGCGAAATGCTTGGCGCAGGCAAACAGTTTCCTGTATCTGGAGTCCTCCGGTCCTTGGAGTCCTCGCACTACTGCCAGGCCCATCTTCGTGGTGAGATATGGGTCCTCTCCGTATGTCTCCTGTCCGCGCCCCCAGCGTGGGTCACGGAATATGTTGATGTTAGGGGCCCAGAACGAGAGCCCTTCGTACTGGCGGCAGCGGTTGTTCTTGCGTGCGATGTTGTTCTTGGCACGTGCCTCGTCGCTGACGGCGGTGAATACCTTCTCTACCAGTTGGTCATCGAAGGAGGCAGCCATTCCGACCGTGATGGGAAAGACCGTGGCGGTACCGTTTCTTCCTACTCCGTGCAATGCTTCGCTCCACCAGTTGAACTCCGGAATACCGAGTCGTGGGATGGCTGGCGAGGTGTGCATCATCAGCTGGGCCTTCTCTTCGAGGGTCAGCAGCTTTATCAGATCGGCTGCCCGCTGCTGAGGTGTCAGTTCCGGATTCTTCCAGTCCTGCGCATTGACGCATAAGCCGCTCAGTGTTATGGATATGGCAGTGAACAGCAATCTGAGTGATACGTTTCTCATTTCTTTGCGGTTGGTTTCTTTGCGGTTGGTTTCCTCACCGGCTCTCCCTTGTCCGACGCCTGCATCTTCTCAAGTACCTGCTGGAGTTTCTCGATCTTGCGGTCCTTTGCCGCTATTTCGTCACCTTGGTTCTTGATTGTGGTGAGCAGTGCGTTGAGTTCTTCGTTGTCGATATCCGATGGATACATGGCTTCGACGCGTCCGATGAAATCGCCGAGGATGTTCATGTAGTTAGTGAACGCGTCATATGGCCCGTCGTAGATGCTTCGGTTCATGCCGACACTGTTGTGCTTGGTGGTCATGAAGCGGAAGTTGTTGGATGCCTGCAGGTAGTCCCAGTCCTGCCTGAGTCGTGGGTCATTGCAGATACGCACTCTGTCGGCCACGCTGTACAGTTTCTCGAAAGCCTCGCGTTGCATGATGTTCCCGAGCCAGCAACTCGTGTCGCGTTCTTCGTCAACCCATGACACGCTGTACGGTATGTCGATGCTTCCGGCGCTCTTCATCTTACAGAGGTCTGACGGCCATGAGAAGGTGATTCCCCGCTGCCGCGCCACCTTAGGCAGGGCTTTGAAAAACTCCAGGATGTTGCTTGACAACGGCTGGAAGACACCGAGGGCTGAGAGTTCCATGAATATGTTTACGACATCCTCGTTCTCCGGCATTGCGGCTATCCAGTCGGCATAGGTGTCGGCGAAGAGAGGGTAGTGCTCCCATGATGGGTTGCTGAATCGAAGCGAGATATCGTCGGAGAGTTTGTAGTCACGGAGAAGCACTTTGAAGTTCGGGTTCAGAGAGCAGTTATATACGAAATGCGGTGACTTCCAGCCGAGGATGTGCTTGGCTCCTTCCGTGAGCATACCCTTGAATCCCATGGCTGCCACCTGTGCGCCGATGTCGTCGTTGTAGATGAGTGAGGAGTTGCGGAACACCTTCGGTGTCTGGCCGAACACCTCCTTGATTTTGCTCTTCATCCTGAGACACTCGTCCCGGAAACTCTCTTCGTTGCCCAATGATGCGAGTCCGTGGCTGTACGGTTCGCAGAGAAATTCCACGCACCCTGTCTTGTTGAGTTCCTGCAGCAGGTCAACGACCAGTGGCACATGCTGTTCGAGCATCTCAAGACCCACGCCGGAAAGTGAGAGTGACACCTTGAAATACTTCTTGTTCTCGTTTGCCATTTCGATAAGGGTACGGAGCGCGGGGATGTATGATTTCTCTGCAATCTCGTTGATGCTGCGCTCGTTCTCGTAGTCATCATAATAATAGTGGTCTCGTCCGATGTCGAAGAAACGATAACGCTTGAGATGGATTATCTGGTGCATCTCAAAATACAAACATATTGTCTTTGCCATATATTTTAGGTGGGTTTATAAATTCACCGTTACTTGTTCATTGAGTTAACAACCTTTTCTCAGTTCACCAAATTGTCGTAGAGACCGCGTATCCTCTGACCTACCTTCTCCCATGTGATTTCATCCACTTCCTTCATGCCCTCATTCTGTAGGTATTCGAAAAGCGATGGGTTGGCGCATACGGAATAGATGGCGTCAGCCATAGCGTGAATGTCCCAGTAGTCCACCTTGATGACTTTCGAGAGAATCTCTCCGCATCCCGACTGTTTGGAGATGATGGAAGGCGTGCCGCATTGCATCGCCTCGAGAGGCGCTATGCCGAAAGGCTCGCTGACTGAAGGCATCACGAATACGTCGGAGTTCTTGTAGCATTCATATACTTGTCTCCCGCGCATGAAACCCGGGAAATGGAATCGGTCGGCTATCCCGCGCTGTGCCACAAGGTCTATCATGGCCTCGAGCATGTCACCTGAGCCCGCCATGCAGAACCTGATGTTCTTGGTTCGTTTCAGTACCAGGGCGGCTGCCTCGACGAAATATTCCGAACCCTTCTGCATGGTGATCCTTCCGAGGAAGGTGACGACCTTCTCTTTCTTGTGCTCAGGACGTGGAAGATTCTGGTATTCCATAGGCAGCGGATAAACGGCGTTGTGCATGGCGAATACCTTGTCCGGATTCTGGTGGTATTCGTTGATGACGGTCCGCCGGGTCAGTTCGCTGACGCACATGATGCAGTCTGCATGGTCCATGCCGTTTTTCTCGATGGAATAGACGGTCGGGTTGACTTTTCCGCGCGACCTGTCGAAGTCCGTAGCATGGACATGTATGCACAGTGGTCTCCCGCTTATCATCTTGGCGTGTACGCCGGCCGGGAAGGTCAGCCAGTCATGGGCGTGGATGATGTCGAAGTTCTCGCTCCTCGCTACGACTCCGGCTATGATGGAGAAGTTGTTGATCTCCTCATGCAGGTTCTGGGGATAACCGCCGGCGAATTCCATGCAGCCGATGTCGTTGACGTGCATGTAACGGAAGTCGGCATAGATGTGGTCCCTCATGCGGTAATAGTCCTCCGGGCTCATGCACGAAGGCATTCGGCTCTTCAGGTAGCCGTAGTCGGGGTCGCGCCAGACGATGGGCACACTGTTCATTCCGATGATCTTCAGGAAATTCTCCTCGTCACCACATGGCTTGGGCAGACAGAAGATGGTCTCCATATCAGGCTGCATACTGAGCCCCTTGGTTATTCCATAGGAAGCAACGGCAAGTCCACCGTATATCTTCGGAGGAAATTCCCAGCCAAACATCAATACTCTCATGTCTTGTCCTCCTTGTCTTAGTAGTTATAGAATTTGGTCAGCATCTTGTTCACCCTCAGTATCGCGGCTACGTTGAGCGCATACGACAGGGCACCGCGCCCGTGGAATGGAGGGTTGCCGTCGAACATCTCTGGCAATGTGCCGATGCAGTGATAGAACATCTCTTCCTCGAGTCCTATCAGACACCTGTCGATGAATGACAGGCCGCTTTTGCCGAATAGGTTGCTGCAGGTCTCGAGGTAGATGCCGAGCAGCCACGGCCACACCGTGCCCTGATGGTAGGCTGCGTCACGGTTCTCGCCTTCGTATATCGGGTTGTATCCTCCGCTCTTCGGGGAAAGCGAGCGTATGCCTTTCGGCGTACGGAGCTCCCGGGTGCAGATGTCGAATATGCTTTTCTTCTCAGCCTTGGTGAGTGGAGAGTTCTTCATGGCGGTGGCAATCAGCATGTTCGGACGGACTGACCATGAGGTGTGGTTGGTGTCCACGTAGTCGAGCAGGTAGCCGTGGTGGTTCAGGTGGGTCTCCTTGAACGAGTTGCCCGCCTTCTCCGCAAGACGGTGGTACACTTTCGCCTTGTCATCCATGCCGAGGAACTCATGCAGATGGGCGCAGCATTCGAGTGCGTTGTACCATAGCGCGTTGATCTCAACCACGTATCCTGACCGTGGGTTCGCCGGCTTTCCGTTCACCATCGCGTTCATCCATGTGGCAGGAGTCTCACGCCCATAGACGAAAAGCAGGCCGTTCTCTCTCACGTCCATGCGCGGGTGGTTGTCATGGCGGATGAAATCCACGATTTTCCTCACCGTCGGGAAGTACAGCCTGAGCGCCTCCTCCCTCGACACCAGCACGGAATACTGCTGTATGCACCACACAGCCCAGAGCAGTACGTCAGGGGAGTCAATCTCCTCTATGTCAACGGTCAATGGCTTGTTGTCGATGAAGCAGTCTATGGCCTTTATGGCGGTTGCCATCACGTCCTTGAACCGCTGCTCCTCGTCTATGGCCAGTGTCAGACCCGGAAGCGAGAGGAACAAATCCCTCGCCCGAACCTTGAACCAAGGATAGCCTGCGACGATGTAGTGCTCGCCGCCACGCTCGAAGTGGAACTGGTGAGCCGCGCTTTTCAGACAGGCCGTGAAGCCGCTGCGTGGCTGATGAACCTCCACCTCCTCGTCGAAGATCTTCTTCAGCCTGCGAGTCTTCACTTCTTCCAGACCGGCCGAGAAAATCACGCTCTCGCCTTTCTTGATGTTGAACTCGAAATAGCCCGGGACGTACAAGTCCTCACGGTAGTCATAGCCTTGTGCCTGTTCCTGAGGGTACTCGATGCCTTTATACCAGTTGGGAGAAAATATATATTCCGTTTTCTTGCTTGTCTGCATGAAGAGATTCGGGAATCCGTCGTACATGCGGGTCTTGATTCCGTTGTCAACAGCCGCGAAGTCCATGTCAACCGCTGAGTTCTCATGCGTCAGTTGGTTGACGGCCCGGAATGCCAGGTACGGCTTCAGCCGAAGGGTGGTCACTGAATGGGCTTCGACAAGGGTGTAGCGGATGAGTATCCTGTCATGGAAGTGCTGGAAGATGAGTTCCTTCCTCAGAATCACGCCACCGACGCGGTAGAGCGTGGTCGGAATCTTCTCCCAGGAATAACCGCGGATGTACTTGTGCCCGTTAGGGCTGAAGGTGTCACCCGGGTATTTGTGGATACCGAGGTTGAATTCCGCCCCGTGCTGGATGACGGTCTCGTCGAGGCTGGAGAGGATGACATGGTTCTCGTTTCCCTTCTCCTGAATCGGAACGACAAGCAAACCGTGGTATTTGCGGGTGTTACAGTCGATAATCGTGGAAGAGGAATAAGCACCACGTCGGTTGGTCCTGATAATCTCTCGTTTCAGCGACTCTTCCAGATTGGTCATCTGGCTCTTTTCAAACTGTAGGTAGGACATAGAATTGTTTTTACTCCTTTCTCTTATTAACTGAGTGAACTTTCCGCAAAGATACAAAATTAAATTGAAACCCCTAACGAAAACTGGGAAAAAGTTGGGAAATTATGAAAAAAGACCCATGTCAACGAGCGACCGGGCGTGATTCGGCTTCTGTTTGGCGGCTCATTGCCTATGTCCTCCTCCCCGACCACCTCTTACTCTCTCTTCTTTCATGGCATCTTGCCCCCACATACTTCCGCAAATGTCATAAAAAGAGAGAATGAAAAGTCTATAGGCGCATGTGCATTCTCCCATGGATAGCCCACCTCGCAGCCTGGCAGATGGCAGATAACAGAGAATGGACTTGGTGGATTGGGCATAAGGTGGCTCCTGTAAATTCACAACCATGGATTACATGGCTCTTCTCATGGAAATGAATTCATGGAACCCACCATAAACGATTACCTTCGCAGCATCATCGTCAGACAGACCATCTCCGACGGTCGTCAGGACTTGACACACCGCACGCCATTTGGCGATACACCGCACGAGACATCGCAATGGAGCGCATGACATTATCAACGACTACGGACAAAACTATATTTCTGTTACTAACAAGTGGTATATATCTGTTACTAACAGGAGGTATGCGCTGTTAGTAACAGGAGGTATGCGCTGTTAGTAACAGGAGGTATGCGCTGTTAGTAACAGGTGGTATATAGTTGTTACTAACAGGTAGGTAATGTCAAGCGCAGTCTCTGGTAATGTCAAGCGCAGTCTCCGTCGGTGTTAAGCGCAGTCTCCGTCGGTGTTGACGCAAAAACCGTCCACGGACCTCCGCGGCCGAGCGGACGGCTGGCATTGCCGGGCGTTATTACCGGGCCTTCTCGGATTTGGGGTGTCCACGGAAAAATGCACATGAGCCAGTATTTGGGAAAGAAACACAACAACGGGTCAGAATGAACTTTTCGCCGCTTTTGGATTTCTTTAGGCAGATTGCTGTCCTGCAGTCTGTCATTATGCCCGCATAACTAAAATCGTCTGAGACGAATTTACGGAACCCACCTAAAAAAAGACGAATGGAATTTGCTTGAATGGATAATTATCTATAACTTTGCACCGCAAACAAAAAATGATACGATTATGAGACTGAATCTTTCGTCAGAGATTAATCTGCACCCCGAGTCAGAGGCCAAAGTGTTCAAGAAAGCAGTTGTTGATCTTTGCCGGAAAACCGACAAGGGCATCCTACGCCTTTCCACCGCTGACTATAACAATAACGGACTTCATGACATCATGGAGAAGTACGGTTCGGCCTATAACGCGAACGTGGCTGCGTTCGATATGTTCCAGCACACCATCACTGGTTGGCCGGGTGGAAAGCCTAATTCCGATGACACATTCCGTCCTGAACGTGCCAATCCGTTTCCTAAGCGTGTGATTGTGTTCTCTCCACATCCGGATGACGATGTCATCTCGATGGGCGGAACAATCCACAAACTTGTGAAACAAGGTCATGATGTGCATATCGCTTACGAGACAAGTGGGAATATCGCCGTCGGTGACGAGGAGGTGACTCGTTTCATGCATTTCATCAACGGCTTCAACAGGCTTTTCTGTGACAATCAAGACGAGACCATCAGAACAAAATACAACGAGATAAAGAAGTTCCTGAAGGAGAAGCAGACGGGCGATTTCGACAATCGTGACGTGCTTACTATCAAAGGTCTGATCCGTCGCGGTGAGGCTCGCACCGCATGTACCTACAACAGCATCCCGAAAGATCATGTCCACTTCCTCGACTTGCCATTCTACGAGAGTGGCAGGATTGAGAAACTCCCTATGACTGAGGCTGATGTGGAGATCATCAAGAACCTGCTTCAGGAGGTCCGACCTCATGAGGTCTTTGTCGCTGGTGACCTGGCAGACCCTCACGGAACACACAAGAAGTGTACTGACGCGGTTCTTGCCGCATTCGACGAACTCGTGGCAGAGAAGGCTGGCTGGGTTGACGGATGCTGGATATGGATGTACCGCGGCGCATGGGCTGAATGGGACATCGAGGATATAGAGATGTGTGTGCCTATGTCTCCGGAGGAACTTCGCCAGAAGCGTGACGCCATCCTGAAGCATTGCTCGCAGATGGAGAGCGCTCCTTTCCTCGGCAATGACGAACGGCTGTTCTGGCAACGCGCCGAAGACCGCAATCGCGGGACAGCGAGGGTCTATGATGCTCTCGGCCTGGCTTGCTATGAGGCTATGGAGGCATTCGTGAAGGTACCGAGAGAACTGTTCGAGAGAGGGTAGGGCAGTTGTCGCCAACGTCATGCCATGGGTTCCCTTTGCACGTTCACAGTAGTGAGGTAGGTGGGAGATGGCTGGTATTTCAGGAAAAAATCTCTTAAATGGTTGCTGGATGTGATTTTTTTTGTACTTTTGCAGTGTGAAACGTAAATAGGTTGTCTATGAAGATCAGTTCTCAGTCGCAGAGCGAGATTTACGATGCTCTGAAAAGGGTGTGTGTCCAGTATGAGGATATCGCAGAGGAGTCGATAACGGACTTCTATGTGGAGGTGAGGATGGACTCTGGTGAGTTGTGTGTGCTGGATGATGAGGACAGAGTGGTATCCGAGGTGACCGTCGGCGAGTTCGCTGATCATAAGGATGAGGATCCGGAACTGCTGAACGCTCAGATCGCAAGGGATATCAGGAAGGAACTTGAGAGACTGGACAACGCCGGTGAGATCGGGAAGATGAGAGTGATGAAGCCGTTCTCGTTCGTGTTGGTGGATGAGGAAAAGGAGGTGATAGAGGATCTCTACCTCGTGGATGACGAGAACGTGGTCATCGGAAGTGACCTGATGGCAGGACTTGATGACGAACTTGATGAGTTCATAGAAAAACTACTTGATGGAGATGAATAGTTCACGTGAGGATAAGATGGCGGCTTTCGGCCGGTTGCTGGATGTGCTCGACAAACTCAGGGTGGAGTGCCCTTGGGACAGGAAACAGACTAACGAGTCGCTGAGACCCAATACCATAGAGGAGACCTACGAGTTGTCTGATGCCTTGATGAAAGGTGACGTGATGGACGTGAAGAAGGAATTGGGCGATGTCCTCTTGCATATCTGCTTCTATGCCAAGATAGCAGAGGAGAAGAGACAGTTTGACGTGGCTGATGTGTGCAATGCTCTTTGCGACAAACTGATTTTCAGGCATCCGCATGTCTATCCTCCGAAACAGGAGGTCGTGGAGGGGTCAGCGAGAAAAGGACTGACATCTGACGAGGTTCTCAAGAACTGGGAGCAGATAAAGCAAAGGGAGAAGGACGGCAACAAAAGCGTGTTGAGTGGAGTGCCGGTGAGTCTGCCTTCGCTTATCAAGGCTGACAGGATTCAGGAGAAGGCCAGTAATGTGGGCTTCGACTGGGAGAAGAAAGAGGACGTATGGGGAAAGGTGAAGGAGGAGATTGCGGAGTTCGAAGTGGAACTCAGGAATGATGACAAGGATAAGATGGAGGGTGAGTTCGGCGATTTGTTGTTCAGCTTAGTCAATGCCGCCCGATTGTATAAGATAAATCCCGATACGGCATTGGAGAGGACTAACCAGAAGTTCATCAGCCGTTTCGGCTACGTTGAATCCAAAGTGAAGGAAATGGGACGGAGCCTGAAGGAGATGACGCTTGAAGAGATGGATAGGTTGTGGAACGAAAGCAAGACGACGATGGGACATTAGTGGATTGTGGCCGTGAACTGACGACCGACAGCCGATGGATTGCCATCGAAGGTGTTATTTGACATACTATTCGTAAGCGAGGGGCAGATTGGGATACTCATCAATTATTATGTGAAAACCGGGACTGTTTCGTGTACTAATGGCGGGCCACGCCCTGAAAGGGGTAACCTTGAGTCGGTGGATTACAAAGGTGCATGGACGCTCAAATCGTTATTACTCGGAGTTTCATCATCATCCCCCCTCGCTTCTTTTTTTAGGGGTGTTCTATTAATAACACGCAAAGCTCATGTCAATCTTTCATTTGCGTGGAATTTATAGAACACCCCTTTATCACATTTCCCTTGATACCGCCCACCTGTGCTCCTCAATTACGTCGCTTCCATCCAGCATTCGCTTTCTCCATCGTCATTTACCTACAAGCCGTTCGGTCGCTCTTACGATTGACTTACCTTCCCGCCCGAGGGCGAGGTTGGAGACCTATAGGCTTACCATGTTCCGTATAAATAACTTCGACCGATTTAGGACCCATCTATCCACCGGTGGAGCAACGTCCGTGTAGTCATAAGCAAAACATGACTAACCTGTCCACTTGCCGTTTTGGCATGGCTCATAAACATCCGTGAGCCAATTCTTTGTAACGATGGTTGATAGCGATGATTACTTTACATTGTCCATGTCGGTCAGCCTAACAACTGCGCCTTGTGATGTTCAAGACCTCGTCATATTGTC
>JAKSJE010000022.1 GCA_024398405.1 Bacteroidaceae bacterium | reverse complement strand
ATTGCTATTTTGATGTTTTTGGCTTTTTCTTTGCATCTTGCTGTCCTTCATTCAGCCTCGCTACTCGTATGGCCATCTTCATACCGCTGGCGGGTGAGTTGAGGTCGAGGCCTCAGAAGCAAACATGAGAGACCAGAGCCTCGTCGTATCCATAGACATCGGGGTAACTGTGAAGGGTGCTGTCTGGTAGATGGAAGAGAGTGAAGTATGTGATGTGGATAGGTATCTTGGGACTGACCTTCAGGCTGTGAACTAACATCTCAGGGTCAGGACCTTCAGGTTCGTCAACATCGCCGGTCTTGCTGGTGCTTTCTTTGCTCGCCGGTAACTCCAGCCTTCCGGGGTATTCCATGGAGTAGCGCAGCCTCGCAAGCCACAGGTCGCGTTCGCCCTTCATGTCGCCCATGAGGAACTCGGCTAACTTATATGGATGCTGCACCCGGATGCATCCGTGGCTCAGCCTGCGGTCCTGCCGTCCGAACGCACTTGGGGAAGATGTGTCGTGGAGATAGATGGAGTGTTTGTTGTCGAAGCGGAAGATGATGCGTCCGAGGGAGTTGCCATTACCACCCTCCTGATAGACACGCAGTTTGCCGGAACGAAGCATCTCTGCTGTTACATCTGTGGGATTGAGCGGAATATCAGTATCCTTGCTGGTGATGTGGTATCTGTTGCGTGCGAAGTAGGCCGAGTCACCAGCATGGCTGGACAACTCATATTTCATGACGTTGTAGGGAACATGCCAGCGTGGATTGACATCCATGCGCTTGACGAGTCCGCTGAGCAGCGGGGTCTTGGTCTCTGGACTGCCACAGACTATCCGCATCCTCAGAATGGAGTCGGGGCATACAGCGGTCAGTTCGTACGAAGGGAGGTTCACCACGACATATTTCGTCTCGTCATCAGGCACGGACGGATGACGCCAACGACACCTCTCCATGTTGACCAATACCCGACGGCGTTCTGCGCCTTCAGCTGTGGCGAGGCGATTCTTCAGTAGGCGGTAGAGTAGGGAGGTCGGCTCAGCATCGGCGAGTACATCGGCGACGCTGTCTGTCCCCGCAAGTCGGGCCAGATGCCTTAGACCGTCACTGTCGAGGACCTCGGTCGGGTCATCAAAGAGGGTGAGGTAGGACAGTTTCAGTGTGTCGTATTTAGGATGGTCAAGCCGGTTGAGAATCCGGTAGGGATTGACCAGGCCGTAATGCTGCCAGGCGCTGTACCTGACGAACGCCTTCGTGAGCCTGTAATCCAACCTTGATATGAGTGTGTGCATGTCGCAGTCGGAGAAGTCGAGACTGTCAAGCCGTTCGCGGTCAGCTTTCAGCTCATCAACGAAGAACAGCGAGGCCGGCATTCCCGTCTCACCGGCCTTCTCGACGTAGGCGATGAGGCAATCGGCCTGTTCGGACAAGCCGTCTGCTGTCAGCCAACTCAGCCGATGGCTCTCACTGTAGTACCTACGTACTGCCTCGTCAGCGGCAGTGGTGTCTGTGTCTGCCTCACACACGGCGTCAATAGCCAGACATAGTCTCAGACTGTCAACGACAGAGTCGCCTACCATGAAGACATTCTCCGAGGTGAGGACCGCTCCGTCCATACAACTTGTCAACTCCATGAGTCCGAGACAAAGTGAAAGACAGCCAATCAGCCGCACTGACCAGCAAACGGGTGTTCTTCTATTTGACATATTGTTTCTTTCCGTTGATAATGTAAATCCCGGATGGGAGTTCGGAGGCGCTTCCAGCACTCATCCTCGTCCCCTGAAGTGTGTAGATGCCGGCACGTCTCGCGAGGTCGATGGTGACCGGAGCGACTGCGTCAGGCAGTGAAGGCGTAACACCATGCTCCTCTTCCTCCTCATCGAGGTCGTATGGCTCGATGGAGCCATAGATGTATGCGGCTCTGTCTCTGAGCCATTCCTTTGCTCTCTCCACCTGTATGGCGTATCCCCCGCCGTCGCCCCATCGTGCCTGATTGTGGAGGAAGGACTTCGAGACATACTGGTAGTAGTCGTCAACGTACTCCGTGAGAGCAATCAGACCACCATTGTCTATGAAGTCAGTCCACAGTTTGTAATAGGCCTTCTTCACCACGTCACTGCCCAGCCAGACTGCGGGGAAGAAAGGACCTGAGTCCTGGAGGAGCGGCTTCTCGGTGTGGGTCTGGAAATAGGTGCTGGACTGCATGTATCCGAAGCCCCAGTCGAAGTCCCATACCGGTCCGAAGACCCACAAGGAGTCACTGAAAATATCAGCGTTATAGAGATATGTGCTCTTAGGATGATTGAGCTCTGTGTTGAGGGTGAAGTCGGCCACGAACTGAGCTTTGACCAGTTTGTCAACATCCACGTAATCAACATACGAACCATCGCCGAGTGCCACGACCTCCGTAAACTCGTTGAAAGCATCCTTGATGTCGTTCAGTGTGATAAAGGGGCTGTCCGGGTCATCGTCAGCACCGAAGTGCTTGACATTGACCGGGAGGTTGTAACTCTTGTCGTGGAACTTCCAGTCTTCATCGTAGTTCGTGTCGAGCTCAAGCATGACGGCGCATGTCTCGTCCTCAAGATTGACATTGTTATTTGCGAACCCGATTTTCTCGGTGAAGTTGTAGGAGCCTACGTAGTCGCCATTGAGATAGACCTCAACGGGCATTATGTGGTTGCATCCCGCGGTTCCGACCATGTCCGCCATTTTCATGGCGATGGCATTCGTAAGCATGGAACCGCTCTGAGGGTTGGCGAGCAGCACCCAGCCCTTTCCGCCTTTCAGACCCATTGGGTGGATTTTCTCAGCGAACTTGAGACGATAAGGTTTCTTCGAGTGCCCCCACGTGCTGTTCCCACGTCCTCGTATCTGCATGGAGTCAACTTGTATGTCATCCCATATACCAGCTCCGTCAAGGTGGAATGACGCATACTTGTATTCCGTCTTCGATGTGATAGGCAGTCCGTCAAATGTGTTGATATACACAATGGGAAGCCCGTATTCGGCATCAGGATGATCCGTCGGGAAGTCAACGTGGACAGTATAGTTCCTACCGAACGGCACGAAAGCATATCCAGTGCTATCCCTTCGCGCCTTGTATATGAAGTCGGTGTTGCGGCACACCTTGTACGTCTTGTCTCGGTCGAAGCGCGACGAACTTTTCTTGCTCTTCTGTGGTCTGTCGTTGGCATAGACCGTCACTCCGTCAGCGACTTTGAACGAGGGCACGAGGCGTTTGCCTATCACAGTGGCCTTCAGGGTGACTGTGTTGCTCTCGTTGTCTATCTCACCCTGAACATCTTCGAAAAGCTGGTCGTTGAACTTGTTATTGAACTTGAAACTCTCAAAGACAGGCAACTGTCCATGATATTCGTTGGTTTCCTTGACAAGGTGGACTTTGGGTATTACTATGGACGTGTCGGGAAGAGTTAGATAGATGTTCTTCGAGTCGATTTTCCTCCTTACGATGTATTTCCTCGGAATGGCCATCATGCTTCCGTCGGTCAGATGGTAGAACCTGGTATATCCCAGACTGTCATCCTCCTCCATGATTCCGTATTCGTCCCTCGGAATCCTCAGCCTCGAAATGACATCCTCGATTTCGTTTATCTTGTCATAGACTTCCTGAAGTGTGTATGACTTATTCCTACTGGCCATTTTGACTTCATCGTACAAGGCCTTTGCCTCGTCAAGCACATCAGCGGAAGCCGTCTCGGCATACTCGCTTCTCGCTATCTGAAGGGTACCTAACGATGCGGAAAGGGCAGAGTATGCCTCCAACAGCATCTCGTTGTCACGAATAGGCTTGTAGGCCTCAATCAGAGAGGTCGCCTCCTCCTCGGTCACACTGTGAAGCACCCACTGTGAAGCAGTGGCCTTCTCGTCCCAACCCACGAGGGTGCCTCCGGACCCCGACCCGTTATGATGGCTGTTCTGGTGGATGAACTCGTAGTCACCACTCTGATCCGCCCTTCGAAGGGTGACAACGGCGTTGCCCATTCCGTCCAGCCCCTCATAAAATACGTTGAGCTCGGTTTCCACAGAATCAAACCTCGCGCTCATCTTCACGTCCTGGCTCTTCTCCACCTTACCGAAACGACTTTCAGTGCCGGCGTTATAGACCTTATACGCCCCGGTGTTCACGTCGTAGTCAAACCTCCAGACGAAAGTGCAGTCATCCTCGTCAAAAGTCTTCCACCCACCATAATCCTTCGAGGCGTACATCGCCTTCGTGCCTTCTGTGTACTGCAGGAACGTCAGAAGGCGATAGTAGCCGTTTCTGAGCGGATAGGGTACCTGGGCTTCAATCGGGAACAAATAAAATGAAAAGATAATTGCCAGAATTACTGATGAAGCATTATGGATTCTCATACTATCAGGTGGGTTCTATAAATTCATTTCTTGCGATTTTGAGTTTTGTTCCGAACAGGTTGCTGTGCGGAAGGAGAGTCCTCAGCCCTAAACAAGGACATGCACTCACGCATGTGAGTTATGCGGGCATCATGACTGACTGTAGGACAGCAAGATGCCGGAACAAAGCCAAAAGCACTGAAAAGAACCATATCACCCATAGTTGTGAATTTATTATTTCTTCGGTGAATTGTTAGAACCCACCTCAATCTTTTTCAAAGCAAAGTTAGCAAAAAAAGCCGTCTCAGCAAACTGCAAAGTAGAAAAACATATAAAAACCGATAAATAATTTGTCATAAGCGATTTTTTTCCTAACTTTGCACTCGTTATCGAAGTTGCCGAAATGGTGGAATGGTAGACACGAGGGACTTAAAATCCCTTGGGCATAGCGCCTGTGTGGGTTCGAGTCCCACTTTCGGTACATGAAAAAACTGATTCTCATACTCTTCATTCTGAACGCGTCTTTCCTCGTCAGTTCATGCAAAGGGCAGCCGGAAGGGAAGGAAGTGGTGTTGGAGACCACGATGGGGGAGATTCGCATCAAACTTTACGATGACACTCCCCGTTTCCGTGACAATTTCATTAAGAACGTAAAGGAAGGCATGTACGATGGTGTCTTCTTTCATCGTATCATCCGCGGTTTCATGATTCAGACAGGCGACCCCGATACACGTCCCGGTCGCACTCAGGACTCCACCAAGGTATGGCCGACCCTACCTCAGGAGATAGTCTATCCCAGGCATTTCCATAAGCGTGGAGTCATTGCCGCCGCCAAAGATGAAGAAGACGTCAACCCCAAGAACGAGGCACACGCATATCAGTTCTACATCGTTACGGGCAAGACCTGTGGTGACGAACTGCTCAAGGGCTATGAGCAAGCTATCTGGTCGCTGAAGGTGGATCGTCTTTACAATAAGAAACTGAGACAGAACGCACAGAAACTCGACGCTCTCAGGGCTGCAAGGGATCGTGACGGAGTAAGCGACCTTCTCTCAAGTCTCAGGAATGATGCGGAGGAAGAGACGGCAAGGTTCGCTTTCACCCCGGAACAGAAGAGGGCCTATAAGACCAAGGGCGGCGCACCATGGTTAGATACTGAGTACACCGTCTTCGGCGAGGTGATTGAGGGAATGAAGACGGTGCTTGACATTGAGAAAGTCAAGACAGATGCCAATGACGCACCGTTGTGGGAAGTCAGAATCATCAAGGCTTACGTCGTGGATTGACAGTCATGAAAGTTGTTTACGAGGACAATCATATCATCGTCGTCGAGAAGACTTGCTCTGAGATAGTACAAGGAGACAAGACAGGAGACATACCTCTCTCAGAAACAGTAAAGCAATATATCAGGGAGAAATACAGCAAGCCTGGCGAGGTGTTCCTCGGAGTGGTGCACCGTCTTGACAGGCCAGTGAGCGGACTCGTCATATTCGCCCGCACCAGCAAAGCGCTCACACGGCTGAACAAGATGTTTCAGGAGGGGCGGATTCAGAAGACCTATCATGCCATCGTCAGGAATCTACCTCCCAGGACAGAAGACGAACTGACACACTGGCTTGTCAGAAACGAGAAGCAGAACAAGTCTTTCGCCTACGACAAGGAGGTTCCGAACTCCAAGAAGGCTGTCCTGCGATATAAAGTCATCGGACATACAGACAACTACCACATTCTTGAAGTCAATCTCAAGACTGGCAGGCATCATCAGATAAGATGTCAGTTGGCTAAAATCGGCTGCCCTATTAAGGGCGACCTGAAATACGGCGCAAAGCGCAGCAATGCCGACGGAGGCATCAGTCTCCAGGCTTACTCGCTGAGTTTCGTCCACCCTGTCTCGAGAAAAGAGATGACAATCACTGTCTCCGCTGACCTGACCATTTAGCCACTCGGTGGGTCGTCCTCTGAGGCTCACCTCAGCCCAAGGTGGATTACATATTCATTCCACCATCAACCTGGATCACCTGGCCTGAAATGTAGCTTGACAAATCGGATGCGAGGAACAGTGCGGCGTTGGCAATGTCCTCAACAGTTCCACCTCGTCGCAGAGGTATTCTCTTCACCCATTCCTGACGGACTTCATCAGGCAGTGCCGCAGTCATGGCCGTCTCGATAAAGCCAGGTGCGATAGCGTTCGCCCTGATGCCACGGCTGCCCATTTCCTGACCTATTGATTTCGCAAGAGCTATCAGTCCGGCCTTGGAAGCGGCATAGTTGCATTGACCTGCATTCCCATGGACACCCACCACACTTGCCATGTTGATGATGTTGCCACCACGCTGTCGCATCATGATTGGAGTGCAGGCATGTATGAAGTTGAAGGCTGATTTCAGGTTTACGTTGATTACGGCGTCCCACTGTGCTTCAGTCATGCGGAGCATCAGACCATCCTTCGTGATTCCGGCATTATTGACAAGAATGTCAATTGTTCCGAATTCCTCCTTGATGGCTGCGACCACCTTTTCCGTCTCCTCAAAACTGGCAGCGTTCGATGCATAGCCCTTGGCTTTCACGCCAAAGTCCGCTATTTCCTTTTCCGTCTGAATAGCGTTGTCGTCTATTACCAGATCCGTGAATGCCACATTGGCGCCTTCTGCCGCAAACTTCAACGCAATAGCCTTCCCGATGCCTCTCGCCGCACCTGTGATAAGTGCGTTTTTCCCTTGTAATAGCATATATGATTCTGTTTTACCTTGTGCCTCCATAAACGAATTCTGTCCTCTCGTTGCTAAGTGCCTTATGAATCAGACTTTTGACATATGGATATAGTTCCTCTGGCGAGCTAACGACAATACGCCCATAGATGTAAGGCACCTCGCAGCCTTTTATGCAATAGTGCGTGATGACCGCCATCAGCTTCACGTTCTTGATGTCGAAGTCACCTTTGTCATTACCCTCGTTCATGATTCTGCGTATCATGATTATCTCGTTGCGGTCGAAATCCTTACGCACCCCTTCGACCTTCCATATGTCGCGGAAGAACTCAGCGCGCAGATTGCCGTTGCGATAGACAGCGTCCTTGACGGCTTCGAGATGGGCGAAGATGAGATGCACCATCTTCTTCTCCGGAGTGGCGTCCATGTGGGTGATGGCATCCAGACGGCCGGTCAGCAACTCAAGCTCATTCTCGATGACAGCTAGGTAGATTTCCTCCTTACTGGAGAAGTAGGTGTAAAGTGTGCGTCTTCCTTTTCCTGACTCAATTGCGATGTCATTCATTGTAGTTGCGTCATAACCACGTTTGGCAAATAACTTACGAGCCACATCAACGAGAATAGTTCTGGTCTTCTGCATAATCTTCTGGTTTATTCAGACGCAAAAATATAAAGAATAATTGAAAACGCCAAATTTATTTTGCACTGCTAACGTGAAAAGATTGTTAATTTCCTAATCTTTAAGACGTTGGGAGTTGCGCACTACCCAAATAACTGAGCAAGGGCTTCTTCCACTTTTCTCACTCCCACAATCTTTATGCCGCACTTAGAGGATTCAATTCCTGTTAGGTTGCTCTTCGGTATGATTATGGTTGAGAAGCCCAGTTTCTCTGCCTCTGAGATTCGTTGAGGAATTCTGCTAACAGGTCTGATCTCACCACTCAGACCGACTTCGCCGCACATGCACACGTCCCGGTCAATACCGGTATCGACGTTGCTTGAGAGAATCGCTGCTATTACGCTGAGGTCGATAGCGGTGTCGGTGACACGGAGTCCTCCTGCGATGTTCAGATACACGTCCTTCTGCATGATTTTGAATCCCACACGTTTCTCGAGCACCGCGAGGAGCATGTTCAGTCTTCGCAGGTCGAAGCCTGTGGCAGACCGTTGTGGAGTCCCATAGGCAGCGCTGCTCACCAACGCCTGAGTCTCTATCAGCAGAGGCCTGACACCTTCGATTGCCGCCGCTATTGCCACACCGCTCATGCCCTCGCTGTCCTTGGCATCGGACAGAAGCAATTCGGAGGGGTTCTCCACCTGCCTCAGTCCTGACTGCCGCATCTCATAGATTCCCAGTTCTGCCGTACTGCCGAAGCGGTTCTTGATTGCACGGACGATGCGGTACATATAGTGCTGGTCGCCTTCGAACTGGAGGACGGTATCGACCATGTGCTCCAGGATTTTAGGTCCGGCGATGCTTCCCTCCTTCGTGATGTGTCCAATCAGGATGACAGGGATGTTCGACTCCTTGGCGAACTTCAGCAGCATGGCGGCACACTCCCTGATCTGGCTTATGCTGCCTGGCGACGACTCCACGTTCTCGGTGGCTACAGTCTGGATTGAGTCGATGATGATGAGGTCGGGGTCGGAAACTTTGATTTGCTCAAAGATTTTCTCAATCATGGCCTCACACAGCACCTCCACATCTGCCGTCTCAGACACAGCGTCGAATGATTCGAGAATCCGGTCTGCACGCAGTTTGAGCTGCCTTGCGCTCTCCTCTCCGCTGACGTAAAGGGTCTTGACTCCTTTCATCCTGAGGACAGTCTGGAGAATCAGCGTCGATTTGCCTATTCCAGGCTCACCGCCAAGCAGGGTCAGCGAACCTTCGACGAGGCCACCGCCGAGAACTCTGTTGAACTCTCCGTCACGCAGGTTGAGGCGCACTTCCTTCTCTGTCTCTATCTTCGACATGGATATGGGGCTATTGGCACTGTTGCCCGATATCGGTGAAGAGTAAGACCGTTCCTTCTTCGAACCAAGCCTGACTTCGGCGAATGTGTTCCACTCACCACAGGCAGGACATCTGCCTATCCATTTCGGAGTGTCGTAACCGCAGGAGTTACAGACATACTGTACTTTCTGTTTTGTTGCCACCTTATTATATTATATAGATTAGAATGGGTAACCGACTGCAAAATGTATTCCAAC
This sequence comes from Bacteroidaceae bacterium, assembly GCA_024398405.1. Taxonomy (GTDB): domain Bacteria; phylum Bacteroidota; class Bacteroidia; order Bacteroidales; family Bacteroidaceae; genus Colivivens. The sequence continues at coordinate 18,133 of JAKSJE010000022.1, read as the reverse complement.
GCCGTCGCTCCAGAAGGAACGGATGTTGTAATATCCACTTCTCCCGGTGTCGTATGGCACATGAAGCGCAACACCCATGTCAAGACGTAAGACGATTATGTCAAGGTTGTATCGCAAGCCGAGACCTGTGCCTGTCGCGATGTCATCAAGCAGTTCGCCCCACTTGAACCGTGTGTATTCGGAATAATCGCTCCAGACGTTTCCCATGTCGAAGAACAGAGCACCGTTGAGGTTGCCGGCGAGAGGGAAACGGTATTCGGCATTCAGTCCCAATTTCAGCGAACCCACATGCTCAAAATAAGCGAGGTTCCTCGCGGGCTCGTAGAAACGTCCAGGTCCTAAAGCATAAGCAGAGAAAGCGCGGAGGTCATTGGCGCCACCAACGAAGAACTGCTCGCTGTTCGGCGCTACGGTGCTGTTGCCGTAAGCCCAGATGGACCCGGCGATGAAGCGTGTGGCAATCACGGAACTGGGACTCAGCCGGAAGAGATGTCTCACGTCGAACGAAACCCTCACGAACTGGGCGTATGGCAGGTTGAAGAGTTTCTTGTCCACTTCCTTGAAGTCAGAACCAGCGAGAGAATATACTCCACTGACGATATTTCCTGACTCTTTGACACTTAGTTCGACACGTGTCGTGAAATTGAGGAAGTCCTTCCAGTTGTTGTCATAAACCACCGAATACGACATCGAGGGGATGAACTGATCTCTGAGACTGTAATAAAGCGACGGCTTGTCAGCGACTATCTCATTGAACTCGTCCGTGGTATCCTCCAGTTTGTTGTATGCCAATGATAATGGAGAGAAGCGATGGGAATAATATCTGTCAGACCTGAAACTATAGTCGGCATTTGCCGAGAAAGAAAGCTGACGATAATATCCGGCTCGTTTCAGATGGCGGAATCCCACCTTGAATGTAGATGACGTGGCGAAGCGGAAACGTTTCTGTGAAAGCCCGGGGAAAACGAGCCAGGGATAAGTGATTGACGCATCCAGTCCCGCTTCATAGGAATCGACGTGCTTGCCGCCGTGGTTTCCGGTCTGCCATTCATACGACCCTACACCCTTCAGGGAGACGGTCTCGCCGTGTCCGAAGGCGTTTCTCTTGGAGACCGTCAGAGTCGCACGCGGCCCGAAGTACGAGTTGCTCTTCTGGGTGATGTCTAATCCGAATTCCGCATCCACGAGTTTGTCCATCATGCAGTTGAAGTTCATATCGAGGATGTTGCAGGTGTCTGTCGTATCGCGAGGTGTATATGAGAACTGCATCTGTGAGAAGATCTGCATATTGCTAAGGTTCTCCACTGTCTCGTCAATCCTCCTCTGGCTGAACAGGTGACCCTCGCGGAATCTGAAGTTACGCATCAGTATCTTGGGACTGATAGGGCACTCATCTCCGGAGAAGTATATGGTGGCGTTGCGATACAGGATGGAGTCTTGGTATTGAGGCGTTCCCATTCCGCGCAATGAGTCCCTGCTGACCGCCATGCCTCTGACGGCCTGCATGTCTGTGTTGTCACGGATACGTATCCTTATCTTGCCGTTGTTCCATTGCCTGCCTGCCTTCGCGGGAATGTCTGGATTCTGAGCCATGAGCAGCCTGACGCGGAAGGGATTGATTGTGCTGTCGGCAAGGTAGGTCAGGTAGTCGGTACGGTAGTAATAGTATCCGTTGTCCCTGAACTCACTTACGAGACGCTCTTTCTCCAACTGGAGGTTTGCCACGTTGAACTGCGAGCCGTCAGCCAGCAGGCATTCGCCGGAGCATGCCAACCGTATGCTGTCAAGGGTAGTGGGCAGGTCGTATATGACAGAGTCAAGCATATAAGGCCTGCCGAGGTCGATGGTGTATGAGATCTTCTTCTTCCGGGGGTTCTTACGGTCGATTATGTCGAAATCGACAGACCCACGGAAATAACCGTAGTTCTGCAGGGTGTTGGCGGCGACCTTGGCTCTTGTCTCCGGAGCGACAGATGTGACTGTCACTGGAGTTGACGCAAAACTATCGAACAACCATTTCCTCAGTCCTTTGCCATGATTGTTGACCAGTCCGTTGTAGCACCAGAGTCCGATGGGCAGCGGGAGCCTCACTGACGAACTGCCCATGAATGAGTTGTTGGGAGCATATGACAGTGCGGACTTCACCTCCTCTAAAGCCAATGCCTCGACATCGGCGTCGGAGGAGTCGCGGTTGACGACGTTCATGTCCTTGATGCCGATATACAGGTATTCGTCTTCCGGCAGGTTGCTCGTCGTGGAGCACCCGGCCAGAATCACGGTGATGGCAAGAAGCCAAGCCACGATTATTTTTTTATCTGAAACATCCTCCATAGATCTTTCCAGTCATTTACTTTCTTCCTTAAGACGATACCTGCGCCGTTCTCTGTGATGACACCCTCCAGCAGGTTGTTGAAGTCCGTGCCGTGGAAGAGCCTGACATATTGTGTGCCGCTCTTGTCTATGCGCCACTCCAATGACACGTCATCGATATACGTGCCCGACTTGTTGGCATTCCCGGAAACACCACTCGTGTTGATCATACCTCCGACAACGACATTGAGCCTGTCGCTGAACAGCCGTTTTGAGAACTTGAACGAGTAATCCGTATGGCCGACACCGTCATTACCGTCAGTATGTTCTACACCAAGGTTCATGTCCATCTTAAGTACGGAGTTGAGTGCCTTCCCTGCGATGTTGTTGATCTCGCCCTGAAGGAAGTTGTTGAGTGCGTTGGTGGTGTTGAAACCTCCTGTGTTCGAGTTTGACAGGTACATCCCGGTAGCCAGCATGGAGAGAGCCAGTTTGTTCTTGTCCTCGGCCGTCAGCGAGGCAAGCTCCTGCTGGACGTAGATGTCCTCCGGCGCGTCAATCGTGAATTCCAGTCCGAGGTTCTGAAGACTCTTCGAAAGGCGCAACCCCGTATTGAACGTGACCATCCTCGTGCTCTTGTCGGTATTGCTTATGGAAGCCCTGACCCTCTCTGTCGCGGCAAGTGACAGGTTGGGATTCATGGGCTCACCTGTGAACTCAATGTAACTGCCATCCTGGATGGTGAACGTCTTGAGAGGGATGACGCTGTTGGAGTATCTCATCTCACCTTTGTCTATCGTATATCTTCCTAAGAGCTGGGTCTCACCTTCAGGCATGTGTACCATCGTCAGAGTTCCTCCCCCCATTACATCGACATAGCTCTTCTCGTCGGCACTGAATATGCACTTGACCCTTGCGCCTTGTTCGACCTCAAGCGACAGGTTCATGTTCAGTCCGAGGAAACTCTTCTTCTCTTTCACTGTGGTGTCAGGTGGAAGGCTGAAATCGACGAATGTCACTATGTCATCCAGACGGTAGCCCATGGAAAGGGCTGTGTTCTTCATCAGGTAAGTCACGTCGGACGTGTTCAGGAGTTTCACCCTGCCCATCACGCTCAGGGCGTCGGCATTGCCCCTGGCGCGAATCATCAGGTCGCCATGGACTTTGCCGTAGAGTTCAGCCTGCCTTGTCTTCGGGGCGTCAATCAGGTTCACGTCTCGTCCGGTCAGGCTGAGATTCACCCAGGGATTGTTTATATCAGAGAGGTCAATCTCACCTGCCATCGTCAGCTGATTGTCGCCGGCCCCGGAGATATGCAGCTGACCGAAGTCAATCTTACTGTCGTTCACTGATATCGTGTCGTTGTCAATGCCGATGTTCAGTGAATACACTTTTGAGAAGACACGTGTGTCCATCGGGGTGATGAATCCGTTCAGGTGCATATTGTCGGAGTTGCCACGTGCCTGCAGGCTGCCGCTGAGCTTACCTTCCATCGCCACTGGCAGTTCAGGCGCCAAGGCCGAGACGATGTCAAGAGGTAGTGAGTCCAGGAAGAGCGAGGCGTCGAGTTCCTCAGTGTATCTACCGTCGAGGCGGATGACCTGCTCGTCGTTCCGTGAGACGTGCCCATAGACCTGATGCCCTCCTCCCTCCGTGGGATTGTATTTCAGCATGGCGCCGATGTCGCCCAACAGCGCTCCTTCGTATCGCAGGTCATCGACCGCCAGGTCGCCGCTTATAGCGTATGCGGTGTCAAGACTCTGCACGAACGCCATGTCGCCCTTTATGAGTCCGGAGACCGACGGCATGAACGGAAGCACTGACATCAAAGGCGACAGGTCGAGGTTCTCGACGAGCAGATGTACATTCTGAAGGTAGGACTCAGCGGGATTGGCGATGACACTGACCCGGCAGGAGTCCACGAGACTGCTCAGGGCTATATCGGCGAATATGCGGTTTTTCTTATGCAGGTCGATGAAGTTGGTGTCGCCTACTTCGAACTGCCTGTATCCGATGACGGGATTGAGCGGATAGACGCTCATGTGCAGTATGGAGTCAGCTGCCTGTGTTCGCAGCCCGAAATCAATGCCCTCCACACCCTTGTCGTCGTAGTAGTGAAGTCGAGTCTGGAGTTCCTTCCCGGCAAGAATGCCGTTCAGGCTGGCTGAGAAGGATTTGAGCCCCGTCTGCTCCGGGATGCTCACACTAAAATCATAGTTGAGGGCGGCGCTGTCCTCGGAGACGCTGAACTCCACGAGGTCGGTCTTGAGGTCTCCCACCTGAAACCGGTCGAGATAGCCGTCACACTCAATGCCTATCGCCGGTGAGGTGGAGATGTCAATGTCAACGCCGTCGAACCATATTTCATAGAACTCCAGTAAGTTGGATATCGGATTGTCGGTACCTACATGGGCGGAGAGAGAGGCGACTGGCATCTGAGCCTTCCATTGCGACGGGTCTATCTCCACCGACTTCAGCTGTCCCATTGCCAGATTGAATACGTCAGCATACCCCGCCAGCAGTTCCTTGTAGCCCATCGGTGACTTGAAGTCGAAGTCCATGTCGCCTGAGTACATCACGACGGATGTGCCCTCGTCCGACGCATTGGCGAATGCCACGAACTCGTCTATCAGGATGCTCTCATCACCAAACTGTATGTTCATTCCCATCACACCGGCATCGACCTTCAGCGCGGTCTTCATGTCGGTGTCAAGGTTGACTGTGGAGGACAGAGCCACGCGGTGCGGCACTTCGGTCAGTCCCAACCCTTTCAGATCCATGTCTCCGATGTTGAGGTCGAGCCTGCCGTCGATGCGTTTTTTAGTCAACAAACCGTCATAGTCAATCATCCCTCTGAGACTCGGGTCGTCTATGGTGGCATGAGCCGTAAGGGCCGAGCCGCCGAGGCTGACCTCCGCGCCCAGCGATGTCAGGTTGTAGATGCCGTATGCCACGCTGTCCACGGTAAGCCCCACTTCGGCGTCTGTCCCGGGGGAGAGGAAGTCGAACCCACGACCTCTGGCCTTGACGTGACCATCGAAATAGACGGACTCCGGCAGTCTTACGAAACGACTGAGAAAGACTTTGTCCATGTCCATATCCACATCATAACTCCCGGTCTTCATGTCATAGTCGGCTCTGTCCATGCGGATGCTTGAGCCGTCCCTCATCAGGATGGCGAGATTCCGGGCGTTTATCCGCTTGTCACTGAAAGCGACCTCTGCTCTGAGCGTCATCCCGTCAGGAACTGAGAACCCCTTGGCCATGCCCTCGGGCAACAATGCCATCAGTCCGTCAGCGCTGACCACTTCGGCCCTGACGCCTGAGGACACGGAGCCCGTCTCGAGATTATATGCGACCTCACGGAACATGACCTCGAAGGCATTAGGCACTTCTATCCCGACACCGTGGGCGGTGACCTCCTTGTCGCGTAGGCTCACATCGGCCGTCAGCGTGCTCCCTGCGGGGATGCTGACGCAAGCAAGCATATCCGCAGGGAGTATTCTGGCGACTTCCGCTATGTCGGAGCAGTTGAGCAGAGCATCGGCCGAGACCTCGCCCGTCTCCAGATTGTACAGCAGGTTCTTCGCATCCAGCCTGCAACTCTCGTTCAATGTCAGTCCCAGTTGCCTGGCGCGTATCACCTCACCGTTCACCATCACATCAGGAAGTTCCAGCGTCGCGGTCTCCAGACTGGCGGAGAGACCATCAGCGGAGAACTGCCCACTCACACCGTCAAGAGCCAGCCCGTTGACGACATACTTCCCGGCATCCAGGTCGGCCGTCGCTGACAGGACTCCCTGACGAACCAGGCCGCCCACGAAGGTCGTGTCGCCATCGGCGATTGACGTTAGGTCGAATCCGATGTTCTTGAGTGACATCGTGCCTACGTTGACTTTTCTCAGGAACGGCGCGCTCTCCTCCTCCACCGTGTCCTCCACCACGGTGTCATTGAGCACAATGCCCATGTCTGAGTTCTCCACGGAGACGGTCATCAGCGACAGACGTGCCTCTTCCATGCGGAAGTCCACTCCGAAGAGCCGCGCGGATTCCAGCCGCCCATCGAGGGCCAAGGCCGGAATCATGTCACGGGTGTCCAGGCCTATGCCGCTCACGACGATGCTGTCTGCCTGTACGAGGCCCTTGAACAAGGGCATCAGACTCACGTCGGCGGCAATATGACCGACATTGGCCAACCTGACACCGTCGGACTTCCTCACCACGCTGATATCGTCAATCCTGATATCAATCGGGAAACCGATGCGCGCGTCACCGACGGCAATGTCGAAATCAGTACTGTCCGTGACCGAAGTCAGGACTTTGCCGATTATGAGTGACTGGACCGGAGGCAGATAGACAAGAACCAGACACAGAACCAACAAAGAGACCAGCCCCACCACTGAGGTGATGAGGCCACGTCCTATGTATCTGATTGGTCTGTTCATCAAAAGACTGACACGCCTGACTGAGCCGAAGGCGCTTACTTGGTGTTGTTGATGCCACCGGTGCCGCGGTTCACCTGCTCCAGGTGACCATAGACATTGCTGTTGATTGAGCCGCTGCCTGTGTTGTTGGCATTCCCGTTCTCCGCCTGAAGCATACCGGCGTTCAGGTTGCCGGTGCCTGTCAGTGAGAAGTTCACGAGTCTCACCTTCCCGGAGAGCTCCATGTCACCGCTTCCGGTGACTGAGGCCTCGACGGAGGTTCCCGTCAGTTTAGCCACTCTGGCGTCGCCGTCACCCGAAAGAAGTCCGTTGAACGACTCACATGCCACACTGCCTATCTCCATGTCACCATTGCCCGAGACGGTCATGGTGAAAGCCTGCTTGCAGGTCGCCCTCTTCAGGTTCAGGTCACCATCGCCCGAAAGAACCACGGCGAAATTGTCGGCTGTCACATTGGTACAGTCGATATCGCCGCTTCCAGCCACTTCCAGCTCGAAGACCGACGGGGCATAGACCGTGACATCCAGTTTCTTCGACTGTACGGTGACACCGTCCTTCACACCGACAGTCAGCACGCCGTCGGCTACGCTCGTGGTGATGTAGTCCATCACATTGTCAGAGGTGTTGATCACGGCTTTGGCTGGACCTTCCTGCTGGACGTATTTGACATCAATGTTGGCGACTGCCTTGATCTTGGAGAAGTTGTCCAAAGACACTTCCTTGGTCACGAAGTTCTTTGAGCCTTTGATGGTCTCATCGATACCATCAGGACCGGCTGCGGCGGCAAACAGAGGCAATAACATCATGCCAAGTGCGATGAGAAAAGAATGTTTGAGCATAATACGTAATTGATAAAAGTTAAACAATATGTGAATGTAGGGCATTAACGTGACCTTAACCTAACCGCAAATTTACAAACAATAATCCATATCAAAAAACATTTTACATATTTTTATTGTTTCCGCCCGCGATAAAGAGTGGGGACGTAGGGACTCCGGCGCCTCCGGCATCGTTTTCTAATCCATCACATAATCCACTACAGAGCCATGCTTTTGAGGGAATATAGTGAGAAAAACCAATATATATCAAAAAAACGCGCCTGAAAATTTGGTGGATTAGATAATAATTCCCATCTTCGCGGACATATTCAGAAGGAAAATGCCGAAAACCTTGAAAAGAGTAGGCGCAAAAAAAAATTGATGAATTATGAAAAAATTACTTCTTGCAGCGGCTTTCGTGGCATGCTCACTCGGTGCGAACGCACAGGTATGGGTAGGTGGTTCCTTTGGACTTGACTTCATGAAGCCAGACGGGGCAGACAAGACACAGACCACATTCACTATCAAGCCTGAGGTCGGTTATTCTCTCAATGAGAAGTGGGACTTAGCGGTCGGCATCGGCCTCACGTCACTCAGCAATGTCAGTGGCGTCAAGGACAATGGTAATCACACTGAGTTCGGTATCAATCCTTATGCTCGTTACACATTCGCCAACTTTGGCAAGGTCGGTTTCTTTGCTGACGGTGGTCTTGACTTCGGAGTCGTCTCACCAAAGCACGGTGACTCCCACTCTTCTTTCTGGATTGGTGTCCGTCCGGGCGTTAAGTTTGCTGCGTCCGACAAAATCACTTTCGTCGCTCATCTCGGCCAGTTCGGCTACAAGAGTGTTGAGGACTCATATACAGACTTTGGACTGAGCATCACGAATGGACTCGCTTTTGGTCTGTACTATTCATTCTGATAGACAGTTGTGATTCAATGTCAGGAGGCCGGCAAGTATGTCGGCCTCCTGTGTTCAGGACGCTTGCCAGTGAGCGCTATCGTTACCCTCCCAAACAGACAACGTTCAGCCGCCGCGCAATGAGCGCATGACCGCGGCATGGACAACGCTCAGCCGCGTCGGCGACTTCGCATAACGAGACCTGGGAGAGCGCATGACCACACCCTTAGTTTGCGCTCTCCCAGGTCTCGTCATGCGCTCTCTCAGACGTACCTGTGCGAAAGGGTAGCCGCGGTCATGCGCTATATATGTGGGAAGGTGGCCTTATCTAACTGTCATGCAGGCGATTGCGGCTATGTAGTGATGTCGTCAAGCTGGTGAAAAAGGGCGTTCTGCTGGTCACCTGAGACGTGGATAATTGAACATCTATTCGATGACATGAATGGTCACATGTTTTGCGAACACATGCTCTTACTCGCGAATTTTCCAGATTCACACGTAGAAGATAACGTCAACAACGCTTTTCATCGGCTTTGCCTGCCGGACAAATCCAGCCAGCTTGTCCGATAAGATGCCCCGCCAACCCATCAAGCCGACTCTTCGGTCGCGAAGATAGCGATTTTATTTGAAACGACGATGTCTTTCATGGAGAATATTTGTCTTTCAGCTTGCGAAAACAGCTGCGAAACAACTATGCAAAGCCTTCCATGTGAGTGTGTGAGGTAGGCTTTGGGTGGAATGCTATTCTGTGGCCAATTGTGACAAATATGAATCGATTTGCTTTTTGAGCGGAATCAAGTCTTTCTCAATTACTCTCCAAACTTGAATGGGCTTTATCGTCTAATATCCATGAACTAAAACATGACGCATGTGCTCAATTTCGTCCCATGGAGTTTCCGGATGCATCTGTCGAAATTCCTTTGATAACATATAAACTGCTTCGCCAATAATTTCAACATGTTTGATGAATCCATAAAAAATAATAGGGTCGTGTGCTATTTGGGAAAATTCGTAATTGTCTTTATTGTCTAAAAGAATGTTTATTGAGTTGGCAATATGCTCTAAACGACCTTTATCTCTAAGCGGTTCTCTCATAAATCAGGATTTTATCTTTATTGACACTATTCTCTGCAAATGGCATCAGACAACCTTCTTCAACCAAATCTACTTTCTTATTAATCATCTTTTCCAGACCTACAGAGATACGGCAAATGTCTAATAATGACAAGGAATCACTGTCGGTGTATCTTACCAATATGTCAACATCGCTGTCGGGGGTATATTCATTGCGTGCATAGGAACCGAAAAGCCATGCCTTGTCAACTGGTTGTGTTGACAAATACCCTTGGATCTTCTGTATAATACTTTCTGGCATAATCGCAATATTTTAGTTGAGTTGTGCAAAGATAGCGATTTTATTTGAAACGACGATGTCTTTCATGGAGAAAATTCAGGAGGACAATCTGAATCCGGAATGATTGGTCTGGAAGCCCAAACAGTTTACTCGATCACGACGTTATCAAAAGTCACACGCTCCATTCTGCCCCTGAGAAGATTGGCGCGTGTGGTCGTCCCGCTCCATTTGCAGTTGGTCACGTGGATGTCACTGACATTGCAGGAATCTGCCAGTGCGTCAATGAACGCGCCATATTTGCTGCTGCCTGAATTCACGTTGTCAAGATACACGTTCCTCACGAAAGGGTAGTGTCCTCGTTCCGATTGTTCCTTGGGCTCATAAACCAGGTTGATTTTCAGTACAGCCTCCTTGCATCTGCCTACACGGATGTTCCTGACATAGACGCCGTCGGTCACTCCGCCTCTGCAGGTGTTCGTCTTTATGCGTATCACTCTCTCCAGGTTCGGGCTGTCCATGTCGCAATCTTCCACGAAGATGTTCTTCGCACCGCCGCTTATCTCACTTCCTATCACCACGCCACCGTGGCCGTTACGCATTTTGCAACCCCTCACGATGATGTTCTCTGAAGGTGTGCTCAACCTGCGTCCGTCCCTGTTTCGTCCACTCTTGATGGCGATGCAGTCATCGCCGGTGTTGAAGAAGCAATTCTCGATAAGTACTCCGTCACACGATTCCGGGTCGCAACCGTCACCGTTCGGACCGTCGTTTTCCACCCTTACACCTTTTATTATTATGTTACGGCTCAGCAACGGATGAATCACCCAGAATGGAGACCTCAGCAAAGTCACGTCCTCAATCCTCACCCCGTCGCAGTTCACGCAGTTCACGAACTGGGGTCGCAGGCCCTTTCCCTTGCCGAATTTGCGTTTGTCGATGGCGACACCCTCGTCGCTCATTCTCAGCAAGTCATTCCTGCTACCGTATTTCTGCGACTCCGGGGTGGCTTCAGTCCAGCCGTACTTGGCCGCGCCACACATCTGCCACCAGTTCTCGTTCGCGGCGCAACCGTCGAGCACCCCTTCGCCGGTCAGGCCTATGTCGGTGCAGTCCTTTGCGTAGATGAGAGGTGAGTAGTTCCATAACTCCAGCCCTTCCCAATGGGTGAAGACGAGTGGGTAGAGGTCTGTGTCAGTGGAGAAGAGCACCAACGCGCCCTTCTCGCAGTGGAGGTCAACGTGACTCTTCATCGTGATGGCGCCGGTGCTCCAGGTGCCGGCAGGGATGATTACGTGTCCGCCTCCATTCCTCGAGCATGTCTCGATGGCACGGTTTATGGCCTTTTGGTTCTCCTTCGCACTGGCCTGCTCCGATGCTCCGAAGTCGGTGATTACGAAGTCCTTGTCCGCAAACCGAGGCACACGGATGGCCGCCTCTACTTCTCTGTAAGCGGAATCCCAGCCTTGGGCAAAATCACGGCACGCCCAGCACCAGCACCAAAGCAGGGAAACCAAAAATACATACTTGCCGCGTTTCATAACTGTCATGTTTTGTCTCTCAAGACCGTATGTGATTGATGTTATCGGTTTTTACCGGCACTCCAGAAGTTGTGACCTCATAGGGATGCAGGGGCAGAGGTGGTTGCCGTCGGACGATTGGTTTATTCGGAGAGAACAGCCCAGAAACTCTCAGGCAGCGCAATGTTCTCGATGTCTTTTGCTGACTCGAACAAAGGCGCGATGTCTTCCGGCTCAAAACCGGCAATGCCGCATCCGATTGGGGTTACAAGGAAATGGAGATTCCTATGTTGTTTTGCGTACTTGATAAACTCATCGACGTAGGGCTTGATGGTTTCCACACCGCCTTGCATCGTGGGTATGGCATACGACTGTCCTTGCATCCCGACGCCGTTGCCCATGACGGCACCGAAGTTGATGCGCGCTGTTCGTGCCGCACCACCTGCATGAATGCCCTGAAGGTTGGACCCGAACACGAAAATCTCGTTATCCGCGAGAGTGGTGATATATTCGGGCGTGACTCTCTGGTTATGCATAATCTTACCGAATAATGGTTTTTGAATAGATGTATCTGTGTGAATAGAGGAGTAGCCGAAATCCATGCATGGTGATGCCATTTCCATGCAGACCTTCTCCGGACTGATGCTGCCTCCCGCACTGAAGTGGAGACCTGCGGAATAATGCTCGATGACAAATGGTGTCACCACTTCGTCCATCATCTTCTTGTAGCGCTGGTTGATGGCTGCTGGTGTCATGCCCAATTGCTTCGCTACTTCCTTCTGCTTGAATCCCGCATAGAGAATCATGTGCGCGATCTCCTGCATCTTCCTGTCATGATAATGGCTGGCTACGGCCTCTGCTATTTGGAACAGCATGTCTTCCTCGTGGTCTGTTGACCGGACATATTCGAGGACTACGTCTGACTCTGTCGTCAGGTTCTCGAGTTCCTTGTTGTATGCCTTTAGCGCGTCAAGTACAACGAATCGGAATCCTCCCATCATCCAAGTGGACAGTTTCATGTCCTTGGGTCTGTCTTCCAGTTGGCGGAAGTCATGGCTCGATAACTGGATGTAGTATTCATGTGCCAGGGAATAGAAATCGAGACCGGTCTTGTTGCGGAGCTGGTACTTATGGTCAAAGACCGCATAGGCACGATGGCAATAACCATAGAAATATTCTTTGGTTATGCCTTCGTCATATGAGCGGAAACCATCCAATATGAAGGTGTCTTTATTGTGGGTGTCGGACATGATGGAAACTATTCTGTCTGCAAAGTTAATCATTATTACCCAAAAACGAGATTTTTTTTGCTCCTCTGCTTAATTTTTCCTGATAAACCATCTTCTTTATGGGTAAAGAGATGAAAGATTCTATTATCAACCCTAAAATATGGAGGACATAACAATGGCAAAAGTAATCAAGAAAGAGACAACTGTGAAAGAGACAACAACAGTGACCATCGGTAAAGGGCATGAGAAGTCATGGAAGGACATGGTTCCGAAGAAGCAAGGCGTTCTCGATATGGTGATAGCCTTTGACACTACAGGGTCAATGGCAGCGTATATAGAGGACGTACGTCGGCAGGTGGCAGAACTGATACCTCGTCTATTCAAGGACAATGAAGACCTACGCTTGGGCATAGTGGCTTTTGGTGACTACTGCGATATGGAGAGTAAGCATGTTTATGGTGATGCATATCAGTGCCTTATGCCCACAAATAACGAGAATGACATCATCCGTTTCGTCAGGAACACCAAAGACACAAGCGGTGGCGACGGTGATGAGTTCTACGAACTGGTCCTCAAGAGGATTGTTGAGGAGACTCCTTGGAGAAGTGGTTCGACAAGAAGCATTTTGCTTATCTCTGATGCTGAGCCACATGAGATAGGTTACAGCTATAGGGATTTTGTCAGGGACAATCAGATCGATTGGCGCCATGAGGCGCGTAAGGCGGCAGAGCGGCGCATAAAAATAGACACTGTGACCATTAACCCACTTCCTTGGTATAGGGAATTGTCGCATATGACGAATGGCGTAAGTGCTCCGTTCAGCTCAAGCCATAAGACTGGTGACCTTGTCGTAGCAGCTACACTTTCTCGTGGAAGTGAGAAACAGCGTATGATGTTCGATAAGATGGAAGCCTGTTGTTGTGAGCCAGAGATGGCAAGCGTATATGCTTCATATCGCAAGGCAAGAGAATCGAAGGACTAACTACGGGCGAATTTGTGGAACCTATCTATGATGATTCTTCTCAATATCAATGGTTTCTCTTCTCAGACATTGTCTTGTGCCGCTCACTTGCCGTCGAAGTGGTGAATACTACCGTAGGTGGTGACGGCATCGAGGCGTCATGGTTCCGGGGTCTTGCTGACCTGTCAGGAAGGGGTAGGTGAGGGGTACCCCCGAAGGAGCGGAGATGGATGCCAACGCGAGCGGAGACGGAGGCTTCCGTCTCCGCTCGCGTTGGCACTCGTCTCCGCTCGCATTGACGGACACCTTAGTTTCTTCCGTCGTTGTCGGCGGCAATATGTCGCAAACGGCTCCGCTGTCTCCCACTGACTCGTCCGCTCCTCCATCGGCATACATCCGCTGACGCTTCAGACTATATCCGCTGACATGGGACTGAGACTCCGTCATCGCATTTGCGCACGATGCCTTCCGTGTCCGCCGGTGGCCTCTTCCGTATCCGCCGGTTGAGGCTCTTGCCGTGTAGAAAGGTGTGTGTCGGAGTGGTGGAGGTGCGGTCGGTGCGCATTGGGGGTGGGGTGGTACGAAGAAAAAGACAGGCTGGGGAGTTGGTTAACTGCTATTCCGATTTGAACCACCGAGATTTCCTCGGTAGTTGCAAAGGTCTATTCTTTAATATTGTTGTCCGCTAAACTCTCATGCCTAAAATTTGAGGTGTTGATTTGCCGGACAGCCGACTATATTCATGTATATCTACACGTCTAAAGGAGGAAAATCCGTCTATTGAGTCCTAATCAGGCAAATTGGGCATCTTATCAATCCGTATAACGCTACCAACAATAAAATATTTAGCGGACAGTCGTTGTATTTACTTGATTATAGGGCTTGTACCTGTCTAATAATAGCCAAAAACAAGGACTAAGAACCGTTTAGCGGACAAGAATGTTTTATCAAAAAGTTGCTCATTTCCTGTCTAATTTTTATATTGTATTCAACTTTAGCATTTTTTCCTGTGTGTTAGTTAGTGTGTTAAACATGACATATTTACTGTCAATAAGTTACAGATGCTAAAGTTGAGTTGATTATTAGTGGAGCGCCTCCCCTGGTCACCTCCCACGACTGAGTACCTGCGTCATGCAGTGGGCGGCACCATATCCTCCGATGAGATTGTCGAGCGGAACCCACGCCACCTGCACGTTGTTCTTGGCATATTCTGCTTCGAGATCCTTGCTTTGTCCAGCTACCGACATGATGTGGCGGGCATCTACCGTCAGGAAGTTGTTGGCGTAGTGGTCGGCATCTTCCTTGCTGATGCGGATAATCTTGACACCCCTTGACTCCAGGAACTCCCGGAATCCCTTTCCTGAATTTGTGGAATCCAGTTGGTACGCCTTCTGGTTATCAGGACGGACATACATATCCATTGTCAGGTAGTTCACATCATCTTTCCCCTTAGCATCATAACGATTGAAGCACATAGTGCACAAATCCTTGTCTATCACGTTGAAATACGTGTCGAGATGCATCTGGTGTTGGTCTTTCCAACGTTCACGCACAACGACTACGGTATCATGTCCGAAACAGTCGTTTTCCAGAAGTTCGTCTATTGCCTCCTGATTGGTTCTCAACCCTTGCCCGATAAGACTTAGTGTCCCGAACGGAATGTAGTCACCGCCTTCAAGATGGCTTTTCTCTCCCTTGACGCGGTATATGGCAGGTTCTCCCAGCTGTTCGTAACAGGCTTCGATGATATCGACCTCTGGAGCCCTCTGGCTGGAGTTCATCCTACACATCACATGCCCTTTCGGAGTCGTGATGCTCTGGTCCCTAAGGAAATACATATTCATAAGCGGCTCATGAACGTATTGTGCCTCGAATCCAGTATTGATGCCAGACTCCTTGAGGACAACGGTGGGCCTGTTGATAATGATGCGAACCAAATCGGAATTGCTCATTGAGGCAAGTACGTCATACTTGTATAAGGCCTGAGCCTCCTGCTCGCTGAGGGAGAGGTTGCTCACATCGTATGAGATGGACGCTTCGGCAAGTTTAAAGAGGCGGTCGTGCGGCATAGAAAGCAGTGTGTTCGTTACCGTATGGACCGTGCAGCCTTGCGACTCGAGCATGGAGATGTACTTCCTGTGCTCGTCGGCAGCCTTGTCAATGTCAAAATATCTTTCATAGAGTCCTGCTGCTGGATGGATGATGCCATCGAAGAGCTCCGTGCCAGGAGTGTACACCAGGATAGAGCCTGCCTTATGATATTCTGCCTGTGGATATACATACACCAGCGGCTTCACTGGCAAATCAAATGATTTATCGTCATTGCTGCATGACACGACACATGCAACTATCAGGACCGTAAGACTGTACTTCATGTAAATACTAATTTTTTTTCTATTACTGTCCGCTAAACATTCATACCCAAAATTTGATTCGTTGATTTGTCGGACAGCCGACTATATTCATGTATATCCACACGTCTAAAAGGGAAAACCGTCTATTGAGTCCTAATCAGGCAAATTGGGCATCTTATCAATCCGCATAACGCTACCAACAATAAAATATTAAGCGGACAACCGTTGTATTTACCTGATTATAGGACTTGTACCTGTCTAATAATAGTAAAAACAAGGTCTAAGAACCGTTTAGCGGACAACAATAACTTTTTTTCATCTCTTTATGTTTATTAAATAACTTGTATCTTTTCGGCTCACTCCTTCAGCACAGGGTGGATGGAATGAAATATGTTTATATTGTTACACTATAGCCTCTATCAGTGTGCGTCCATTGAGTTCCACTGGTGGCAGCAAGCCTGGTTGATTGTCCTTGTTGAAGCAGAAGGATATGAGGTAGCCTGTCTGCAGGTTGAAGTGTTCCATATAGCCCGTGAGCTGTTCCTCGCCACGTTCGTTGTAGGCATTACCGCGCCATATCTTCAATTCGATGACATATTCGTGGTTGTTGTAGTTGATGATGAGGTCGGTGCGGGTTTCGTCACGCGTCTCGGCTTCTACGTAGTAATGACCCACACCATTGATGATAGGGCGTATGTAGAGCTGGAACTGCTTGCGCCCTTGCTTCTCCACGAACTTGGTGTCCATCGTTCCGTCGGTGGTACGGAAGATCTCGTTGAAGTGCTCAGAGAACTTCTGCAAGAGCAATGGCATGTCCAATTCATCACCTTTGATGAACTGTGTTTTCTCTATCGAGCCTACCGAGTATATCTCCGATTCGTGCTCTTCTGCCATGAAATACTCGTAGATTCGTGTCTCCATTATCCGGCAAGCGATTGCGAACGATCCATTGTGGGCATTGATGATGTTGAACTGCTCTGCCAACTGGAATGACTGATTGTCGGGGTTATATTTGCGCGATTCTCCAGAAAAGAGATGCTCTTTGAGCAAGGATTTCAAGTCGGGGAACTGCTCAATCTTCTTGATCATGTCGTCAAAAAGCGTGTTGCGCTCGTTGAGTATGGCATTCACGGCATTCAGAAGCCCTTCGTGACTCCAGTCGTTCTGTTCGTCCATCAACTGGCACAGACGAGAGACGAGGAAAGGATAACCGCCTGTGTATTCACGAACCCATGACGCAACCTCCTCGGTATTCATACCCACATGATGGTCTGCCTCATAGTCATCAAGCATTCCCTTGATGCCTACGGCGGAAAGACTCATGTCAACATTGAAAGGCACAGCAATGTTCCAAGGGGAGTTATACTGATGCTGTTCCTCTGGGCGCATCTTCGGCTTGAGGTCCTTGATGTCATAGACACCAGCGAGGATGACCGACTGGAAGGCGGGAATAACTTCACGATTAAGATACATTCCACGAAGTAATCCTAAAAACTTAAGGAAGGAAGAATGGTTTCCAGCCTGATCCACTTCATCAATAAGAAGCACTATCGACTTTTTGTTACGATGACAGATTGTGCTGATGAAATCAGTCAATTCCGCCTCTGTGCATCTTTCTTTATGTATATTGTAGAATGATTTGATTTCATTCCCAACCTCTTCGTCAAGTCCTTCTAAAGTGACCCATTTAAATTGTTGCGACAAGAGCCATACAAAAATAGAATAGAGTTTCTCTTCGTCAGCAAATGTAGAATCGGAAAGACCTTCAAAACTGATTTTGAACACACAGTACTCGTCAGAAAGTTGTTTGCTTATGGCTTCAAGTGTCGTGGTCTTGCCATACTGTCTGCCTCGGTTGATGCAGAAATAGTCACCTTGGGCTATCATCTTGCGGATGATTTCCAGACGCTCGGTGATGTCCACCATGTAGTGCTCATTGGGGCGGCATGTGCCCGCTGTATTGAATCTCCTCATGATTTCCGTTGTGAGAATTGTATAATTCGCTTTGCGAAAGTACGAAAATAATCTCAAATATCTGCAAAAACACCTCTGAATCGATTCGTTTTTATGAAATTTTATCATTTTCTCATTAAGTAATGGTTAAAAAATAACTTGGTAAAGTTCATGACCTTTTGACGAGATAATTCCACTTGGGTAGGGAGTCCATCGGGATGATTCGTCTCCTGCGGTCTCTTTCGTAAGATTCGTCAATCGGTCTTTGTATGTCATAAGTTTTGGTATTGA